>DATLQY010000187.1:0-2138 GCA_035534975.1 Pirellulales bacterium | reverse complement strand
CGTCAAGACCATTCCCAAGTAGGCGAATGCCATGAAAACGACGATTTGCACCACGTCGTCTGGCTTGCCGTATCCCCAGCCGTGGACCCGCGCGACCAGCGATTGCAATACTGACGACGCGATTTCGCCTTCGCCATGTTGCCGCACCAGCTCTTCAACCTGCAATGAAAGCGTCGACTCGAAATTCGCGAACGAAAACACGGCCACGAACGACGTCAACAATAACAGCGCGATCGACGGTGTGGACAGGGCCGATCGTAGCGCGCCGGGGTCGAACCACCGGCGCTCGTCCGTTTCTTCGCCGGGCTTTCGCGATTCGGGAAGCATGAACGCCGCCAGCAAAAGCGCCACGGCCGAGAGGCCGGCGGCCACGTACCCCGGCCAGGGACTCAACGCCACCTGGCCCCCAGCCAAGAGGGCCGTGCCGCCGATCAGCGGGCCCAGCGTAAACCCCAACGCGAATGCCGCCCCGATGATCGCCATCCCTTTGGCGCGGTTTTCCTTGCTGGTCGTGTCGGCGATGTAGGCCTGGGCTGTCGAGATCGTCGCTCCGGCGATGCCAGCGCCGATCCGCGCGATGAACAGGCCAGTCAGACTGTGCCAGGCCGCGGCCACGCCAAACATGGCGTAGAACGTCGTCGAAGCGGATAGACCGATCAAAAGAATGGGCCGTCGTCCAAATCGGTCCGACAGTCTGCCCCAAATCGGGGCGAACAAGAACTGCATCGCCGAAAAGCTCGACATGAGCAAACCGAGGATCCAACCCACCTCGGCCGAGGTGAGATGGTGCTCAGCGGCGAAATGCTCGCCATAAAGCGGCAGCAATGGCAGAACAATTCCGAACCCCAACAGGTCGATGAAGACGGTCAGGAATATGATCAGCAGCGAACCCTTATGGGGAGTTTCCGGCATCGTGTGCTTCAAGCGGTTGCGGGGAGGGTACTTCTCGCGGTCAAGATTGAGACATTCACGGTGGCTGGGGCAGAGCCTAAGCGATGCCCCGGTCGTTATTCCGCGAGCGAATCGACTGGCCAGAGCTTAACCGACCCGCTATCGGCTCCGCAACGGTTGGCCAGGATTGCCCGTCGGCGTTGCCCACCTTACGATGAAGGCATGACGCGCACCACACCCGCCGAACGCCGCCGGCTCGAATCGCTCGAAGCCCGCGCGCTGGAGCAACACCAGCTCGCCCGACTGAACGCCCTGTTGGACCGCATCCTGCCGGACAACGAGTATTACGCCACCAAGCTCAGCGATGTCCAACGTCCGCTTCGATCGCTCGAAGAGCTGACGGCGTTACCCTTCACGTTCAAGGAAGGCTTGATGGGGTCGCGGCACCCGGGCGAGGTGACGGCCAACCTGACGTACCCTCCGGCGCAGTACATCCGCTGGCACCAGACCTCGGGCACGCGAGGCCGGCCCCTGGTGGTGCTGGATACGGCCGACGATTGGGAGTGGTGGCTCGATTGCTGGCAGTACGTGCTCGACGCGGCCGATGCCAACGAGCGCGATTGCGTGCTGATGGCTTTTTCGTTCGGGCCCTTCATTGGTTTTTGGAGCGCCTACGACGCGGCGGCGCGCCGCGGTTGCATGGTCGTGCCCGGCGGAGGGATGAAGACCTTTGCCCGGCTCGAACTGCTCCGCGCCAGCCGAGCGTCGATCGTCTGCTGCACGCCCAGCTATGCCTTGCACCTGGCCGAAGTCGGGGCGCAGCGGCAAATCGACGTCGGCGAGCTGGGAGTGCGCATGCTGGTTCTGTCCGGAGAGCCGGGCGGCTCGATCCCCGCCACTCGCGCCGCGATCGAACGCGCCTGGCGCGCCCGCGTGCTCGATCATGCCGGCGCGACCGAGGTCGGTCCCTGGGGTCACGGCGACGCGGCGGGCCGCGGGCTGCACGTGATCGAGAGCGAATTTATCGCCGAGTTCCTTTCGGTGGCGACAGGCGGTCCGGCCGGCGAGGGAGAACTGGCCGAGCTGGTGCTCACAACGCTGGGCCGCGCCGGCTGCCCTGTGATCCGCTACCGCACCGGCGACCTGGTGCGACCCGTCTGGCAGCACGAGGCGGTCAATCGCTTCGTGCTCCTCGACGGGGGCGTGCTGGGACGCACCGACGACATGCTGATCATTCGCGGCGTCAA
>DATLQY010000186.1:0-2219 GCA_035534975.1 Pirellulales bacterium | reverse complement strand
GGCCGGCGACGACCCAAGACACATCGAGCGTGGAAGGCTGGAGCGACGTTTTAGCCAACCAAACTTTCGCTCCTGCCGGACAAGCCGGCAGGGGGCGACACACAACCCGCGAGTCAAATCCGAGTGAGTGCGCCCCATCGTCGAGGCACTACCGCGATCGGAACTCTCACGAGTTCCGCTACGGTCGGGACGCTCGTCCGCGGGGACAGGGAGTTGGTCGTCGGGCACATCGTCGATGCGCGCGTCTTGGCTGAGTTGTAAAGCCCGGACGTAGGCCACGATGGCCCAGCGGTCCTCGACGTCGATCCGGCTGGCGAAACTGGGCATGGCGCCAAAGCCGTGGGTGACCACGTCGAAAAAGTGACCGGCGGGGGCGGCGCGCAAGCGGTCGATGTGGTACGATGGGGGCTTCCGAAAGCCACGTTGGACGACCATTCCATCGCCCACTCCGGTGCGTCCGTGGCAGACTGAGCAATGGATGTCGAACCGCTGCCGGCCACGCTCCAAGAGCGCTCGGCGCAGGTCGCGGGCGTCGGTTTCATCGAAGGGAAGGTCGAAACGCCGCGGATCGCGGTCATGAACCGCGCGGTACGCGGCCGCGGGGATTTTGCTCACGAGTTTACGGCCGGACTTGCCGGTGTGGAACGGCTCGTCGTCGCGAAGCTGTCCGCGGGCGATCGTGCCTTCGACGCGCGGTCGGGCGGATTGGCCGTCGTCGAAGAAGTCGCTGGCTTCGAGTGGTTCGTAGCGCGGCTCGTCGTACATGTCGAGGCGATCGCAGCCGAGGCACAAGAGGAATGCGGTGAGGCAGATGTAAAGCGCCGTAGAACGGAATTCATTCCGTTTGGGTCGGGAGAGGCTTACCGCTCGGCAGCCCCGTAGTGTGCCGGTGCGGGGATGCGGAGCGTCCACGGAGCCGTTCGGAGTACTCGCGCAGCGGGTCGGCGGAGCGTGTGAACGAGGAACAAACGGAATGAATTCCGTTCCACAGGGCTTCCTCATGCTTCCACCTCATGCACTTTGCCGCCCAGTTCTTCCAGGAACCGCCGCGTCTCGTCGAGTCGAAACAAGGGATCGCGGGCCTGGATGCAGAGGAAGAAACGGTTACGGCTGGCGAGTTCGAACGCCGGCACGTTGAACAGCGGATGGTAGGGGTGGGGCAACCCATTGAGCGCCAGCATGCCGAAGAACGCCGCGAACGAGGCGCCCAGGACCGTGAGCTCGAACGTGATCGGAATGAACGCCGGCCAACTATGCAGCGGCCGCCCGCCGACGTTGATCGGGTAGCTGATCACCGAGGCGTACCACATCATGAAGTACGCCCCGCAGCCGCCGAGCACTCCGCCGACAAGCGTCAACCACGGCAATTTCGATGGCTTCTGGCCCAGCGCCTGCGAGAGGCCCTCCAACGGAAACGGCGTGTAGGCGTTCAGCTTGCGGTAGCCCGCCGCGTACGCCTGGCGGGCAGCCGCGAGCAATGCCTCGCCCTGCTCGAATTCCGCCAGTACCCCGTACAGAGGTTCCGTCGTCAGCGGCGCGCCCATCGTCATTCCTCCCCCTGCTTCTCGTGGACCAACGCCCGCAGCTCGAAGATCGAGATCATCGGCAGCACGCGAATGAACAGGAACAACAAGGTAAAGAACAGGCCGAGCGAGCCGAAAAGGTGCGTGAAATCCCAGCGGGTCGGATAATACATGTGCCAGGAGGAGGGCAGGAAATCGCGGTGCAAGCTGATGACCACGATCACGAACCGCTCGAGCCACATTCCCACGTTCACGATCAATGAGACGATGAACAGCACCGGCACGCTGCGCCGCATCGAGGGAAACCAGAAAACCTGCGGCGTGATGATGTTGCAGGCGATCAAGGCCCAGTAGCTCCAGGCATAGTGGCCCAGGGCGCGGTTGATGATCATGTAGCGCTCGTACTCGTTGCCACTGTAATAAGCGAAGAAGACGTCCGAGAGGTAGCCGTAGAACATCATCGAACCGGTGGCCAGGATCACCTTGGCCATGTTGTCGAGGTGCCGCATGGTGACGAAGTCTTGCAGGCCGTAGACGGCCCGCAACGGGATCGCCAGCGTCATCACCATCGCGAAGCCCGAGAAGATCGCCCCGGCCACGAAATAAGGCGAGAAAATCGTGGTGTGCCAGCCGGGCACGATGCCGGCGGCGAAATCCATCCCCACGATGCTGTGAACCGAAACCACCAACGGCGTT
>DATLQY010000185.1:0-3094 GCA_035534975.1 Pirellulales bacterium | reverse complement strand
GCGACCTGTTGGGGACGCTGCGCTACATGAGTCCCGAACAGGCGCTGGCCAAACGGGTGGCCATCGACTACCGCACCGACATTTATTCGCTGGGCGCCACGCTCTACGAGCTGTCGACGTTCGAGCCTGTTTTCGCCGCCTCCGACAAGCAGGAGCTGCTGCGCCAACTTGCCTTTGAGGATCCTCGCTCATTGCGCAACGTCCGCCGCGACGTGCCCGGCGAGATCGAGACGATCGTGCTGAAAGCGTTGGAGAAGAACCCGTCCGACCGCTACCCGTCGGCCCAAGAGCTGGCCGACGACCTGCGGCGGTATCTGGACGAAAAGCCGATTCATGCCCGTCGGCCGGGCATTCGCTTGCGATCGGTGAAGTGGGCCCGGCGGCACAGGGCGGCCGTTGTGGCCATATCCGCCGTGATCGTGTTGTCGGCGGTAACGGGCCCGCTCGTCGCCTGGCGCGAAGCGTCTCTGCACAGCCTGGCCGAAGCGCACCGGCAAACCGCCCAGGAGCGCGAAGCGGAGACGGCCGCCGTGCTCGACTTCGTCGAGAGCAAGGTCTTTGCCGCCGGACGGCCTGAGGGGCAGCACGGCGGCCTGGGGCACGACGTCACGCTACTCCAGGCGGTCGAGGCCGCCCTGCCGTTCGTCGAGAAAAGCTTCTCTACGCAGCCTCTCATCGAAGCCCGGCTGCGCATGACGCTGGGTGTTTCGTTTTTGGACCTGGGCAAAGCAGACAAGGCGGAGGAGCAATTCCAGAAGGCCCGCACGCTCTGTACCTGGCACCTCGGCCCCGACCACCCCAACACGCTTAACAGCATGAACGGCCTAGCCAACAGCTACGCCGACCTCGGCCGGCGCGCCGAGGCGCTCGCGCTCCGCGAAGAGACGCTGGCGCTCAGGAAAGCCAAGCTCGGCCCCGACCACCCCGACACGCTTGGCAGCATGAGCAACCTGGCCAACAGCTACGCCGCCCTCGGCAGGTACGCCGACGCCGTGAAGCTCTGCGAGCAGACGTTGCCGGTTATGAAAGCCAAGATTCCCGATCATGCCTTCACGCTCAATTGTATGAACATTCTGGCCATTAGCTACGCCGACGTCGGCCGGCAAACCGAGGCCCTCAAGCTCCAGGAAGAGACACTCGCGCTACAGAAAGCCAATCTCGGCCCCGAGCACCCCGACACGCTTCGAACCATGAACGGCCTAGCCAATAGCTACAAGCACCTCGGCAGGTACGCCGAGGCCCTCAAGCTCGACGAAGAGACGCTGGCACTGCGGAAAGCCAAGTTCGCTCCTGGCCACCCCGCAACGCTTTTGAACATGAACAACCTAGCCAGGAGCTACTTCGAGTTCGGCCGGCGCGCCGAGGGCGTCAATCTCTTTGAAGAGACGCTGGCCCTAAGTAAAGTCAAGCTCGGCCCCGACCACCCCGCCACGCTATCGAGCATGAGCAACCTGGCCAACGCCTACTACTACCTCGGCCGATACCCCGAGGCCCTCAAGCTCCGCGAAGAGACGCTGGCGCTGCAGAAATCCAAACTCGGCGCTGATCACCCCGACACGCTTTTGAGTATGAACAACTTGGCCGCCAGTTATGCCGCCCTCGGCCGGGACCCCGACGCCGTGAAGCTTTACGAGGACGCGCTGCTGGTGCTGAAAGTCAAAATCCCGGATCATGTGTCCACGCTCTATTGCATGAGCAACTTGGGCGCCAGCTACGCCGCCCTCGGCCGGTACGAAGACGCCCTAAAACTCCGCGAAGAGACGGTGACGCTAATGAAAGCCAAACTCGGCGCCGACCACCCCAAAACACTTATTAGCATGTCGAACGTGGCACTAAGCCTCGCGGCGCTCGATCGCGCCGCGGAGGCGCTACCGATCGTCGATGAGTGCCTGCGGCTGGCCGCGGGCAAAGTCGTCGATCCCAGTTTAATCCCAGGCGTATTGGCCGTTCGTATGCGGCACTTCGCCAAGTGCAACGACGCCGCCGGCTGTCGGGCGACGGTGGAAATGTGGGAGGGCCTGAAAGGCGACGACGCCGGCAGCCTGTACAACGCGGCCTGTTTTCGCGCCGTGACCGCGGCCGTCATCCGTGCCGGCGACCAATCCGAGGGCGCCGCGAACGATGCGGCCGCCGAGGCGGACCGGGCGATGGAATGGCTCAAGCAAGCCGTCGCCGCCGGCTTCAAGAACGTGAACCACATGAAACAGGACACCGACCTCGAGGCGCTCCGCACGCGTGAGGACTTCAAGCAGCTCATCGCCGAACTGGAAAGATCCGGAGCTGGTCCGTAGTCGCTGGTCAGTTGCCAGTAGTCAGTTGCCAGTTACGCTCGACAACTGGCAGGTAGCGCGACCCGACAGGTGCTGGGCTTGGCCATGCCGGGTGATCGCCCACGTCGCGCATTCCCAAAAGAAGAGGAATCGGCTAAACTGGGAGCGTCGGATTGAACCATCCGCCGGGAGGTCCAGCGATGATCGACGTCAACGAATTCCGCCTCAACCAAAGCCGTTTTCCGCGCGAGGAACTGGAAAAATACAACGGACAGTATGTTGCCTGGAGTCCTGATGGTACGCGCATCTTGGCCGCCGATCCCGACCCGCTTCGGCTGGATGCCCTGCTTTCTGCCGCAGGCCATGACCCCGCCGAGATCCTTGTCAGTCGGGTTGCTCTTCCAGAAGATGTTTCGTGGAGTGGCTGGTCCTTACCCGACGATCCCGCTCAGTCATGATCATTCGATATACGCCGTGTCCACTCCGGGCACCGGCGCCCGCTCTCGGCGGGGCGATGCTCATGCCACGGCCTCTTTTGGCCGTGCGCATCACAGGTCCGGCGGGGTCGCGTTTACGCGACGGTCTGCTCGACACCGGTGCGGACGAGACGATCCTTGATCCGTCCGTGGCTCCGCAGATCGGAGCGGACTTGAGCCGAGCCGTTGAGCGCGCCGTCAACCTCGTCGGTCGTGGCCGCATTCGCTGCCGCTACGTTTCAGTGCGACTGCGAATCAGCGATGGCATCGCTGAAACTTACGAGTGGGACACCATCGTGGGTTTTGCGCCGTTCCCGGTGTTGCGCTGTCTCCTCGGGTTCGCCGGCT
>DATLQY010000184.1:0-3336 GCA_035534975.1 Pirellulales bacterium | reverse complement strand
GAAAACCAGCGTCACACTAACCCGCGGCGCAAGCAAGGTAAGTGGAATGGAGAGATACGCGAAGCGCCTATCGGCACGCGCATCTGCTCGACTTGAGTCAATCAGGGAGCTTTCCAAAAGAGAATTGTCACTCGCCGCTCAACTCGCACACCCCCACCTGCCCCTCGCACTCGTCGACTTCGATCCGCAACCGCCGCGGCCGAAAACCTGTCGTTGCGGCAAGCTCGTCGAACAGGCGACGCCCGATGTATTGGGCCAAAAGCTCGGTGGTCGTGTTCGGCACGGGCAATAGGATGCAATCGAAACGGGGAAACACCCATCGGCGGTCCTCGAACGTGACTTTTACTTCGCGCTCGCCGGCCGCAACCTTGATCGTGGGGTGCGTCGTCGGCAAGAGCATGTGATGGTCAAGTTCGGCGACGATCTCACGCAATCGATCGCGCAAGGCGATGAAATCGACGACATAGTGGTTCTCGTCGAGCGGGCCATGGACTTCCGCCGCGACGCGGTAATTGTGCCCGTGCAAGCGTTCACAGACGTTTCCGTTGAACGTGATGAAGTGCGCGGCACTGAATACCAGATAGTCTTTCGTCAGGCGGACGTGGTACGATTCGGGCACGGGCTTTCCGATGAGTCGGGGTTCGGGGATCGGGATTCAGGGGCGTCGATGTCAAGGCAAGGGTTCGGCGGCAGTTGCCCACCGCCGGCTGTAAGCTGTCCCCTGTAACCTATCCCCTCTTGTGTCTCCTGGATACCTTCCTTTGTCAATAGAACCGAATGGGCAACCTGATTATGCCATCTCGCAGCGCGGCGAACAAACCGGCGGCGACCAGGTCGGCCGACGTGCCCGGATTGCGGCGGTGCCCGTCGGCGCGAAGCCAGAAGTCGAGGTCGGCCACCGCGCGGTGGTAGCCGTCGTCGCCGGGCTTGCCGGCGGCCAGAGCGACGGTGGCGCCGGTGGCGGCTCGCTGGGCTGTTTCATCGCCGCACTTGCGGCGGATCAGGCTGTCGGGGAACTCGCTCATGAGCCGCAGGTGCGTGGCGACGATCGTGTCGGACAGCCGCCATCCTTGTCGTTGACCGTCGTCAAGCCAAGGGACGACCTTGCCCAGGACCTCCGCGAATTGATTGACATATTGTTTCGCCACCAGGTCCCTTTCGGCGGCCAGGCGCATGGCGGCCAACAGGTTCTCCGGCGGTTTGCCGCGCACGTCGGCCTGATCGACCTGCCCCAGTCCGCCGGGCTCGGCCAGGCCAATGGCTCGATAAACGAGCCTCGCGTCATCGGCGTTCAATCCGGCGACGACGCGAGCGACGCCTTCGGCCAGCGGCGCCGTTTCGGGCGTCATCGCCAAGGGGGCGAGCAAAAGGATCGTGCCCAGGTTGGTATTCGTGCCCACCGCCGCCCGGGTTGCCGCGACCGCGGCCAACACGGTCTCGCCGAGCCGGGCCCCCGCCGCCGCGGCTTCGAACGCGGGCGCGATGACCACAGCGCTGGTCGCGAAATCGAGATAAGTCACGTCCTCGAAGTCGGCACCACGGTGGACATTGCCCGGCTTGCCGGCCGTGGCCTCCAGCAGGCAGGCAAGACTGGCACACTGGCCGATGGTAAGGCCTGAAGCGGTCATCGTCGCGACGATTGCTCGTCGTTCTCTTGTGTGAGTTGGGTTAGTGGTCGTGAATCTGTAAGGTGGGACAAGACCCGGGGCACCCGCGCAACGGGTCGGCGGGCACGGCCCATCATCGCCGACCAATGGTGGGCCGGCGCTCGCCGCAGGCGAGCTTGTCCCACCCTACGCCTTGGCGACGAGCTCCGGGATCGGACGGCCTTCCTGCAGAATCCCGATCGGACGGCCGGCGAAGTCCTTGATCGCCACGCGCTCGACGTCGACCCGCAGGTGGCGATAGACCGTTGCCAGGAAATCGCCGACACCGATGCGCCGCTCGACGACCTGTTCGCCGCGAAGATCGGTCGCGCCGACGACCTGCCCCCCAGAGGTGCCACCGCCGCTGAACAAGATCGACGTGGCGCTAGGCCAATGATCGCGGCCGGGCTGCACGATTCCGGCCGGCGCGCTGGCGGGGCCCTCGCCCGTGCTGGCCACGTACGAAATCCGCGGCGTGCGTCCGAACTCGCCGCTGACGATCACCAACACACGTCGGTTGAGGCCGCGTTGGTGAATATCGTCGATCAGCGTCGCCACCGCCTGGTCGAAGGCGGGTGCCCGGTACTTCATCCCGTCGAATACATTGTGGTTCACGGCGTGGTCATCCCAGTTGCCCACGCGGCCGCAAAGCGGGCCTGCGAACTGGGTGGTAATCAGGTCGACACCCGCTTCGACCAGTCGCCGGGCCAGAAGGCACTGCTGGCCCCACGAATTGCGGCCGTAGCGATCGCGCACCTCCGTGTCCTCAAGGTTGAGGTCAAACGCGCGCCGCGTCTCCTCGCTGGTCAACACGTTGAACGCCTGCGACTCGAAAGCATCGAAGGCGCGCATTTCACCTTGCCGGTCGATATCGCGCCGCAGCCGGTCGAAGCTTTTGCGCAGCGAAACCCGCGCGCCCATCCGCGCCACCTTTTGGCTGTCGGCCACTCCCACGTTAGGCACATGGAAATCGGGAGCGTTCAAGTCGCCCGTTACCGTGAATGGCTCGTACGAGGAACCGAGATAGGCCGCTCCCAGGTAGTTGGCCGGCGGCAGCCCCACGTAGTTCGGCAGTTTTCGCGTCGGATCACTACGCAAGTAGTTGGTGATTGCGAACAGATCGGGATCGTCGGGCTTCTGCTTGAGCTCCCGCACGGGATGACCGGTGAGCAATTGCTGGGTGCCTTGCTGATGGCAGAAGCCCGTGTGGACAATCGATCGCAAGATCGTGAACTTGTCGGCCACCGAGGCGTGGCGGGGCAGGAGCTCGCAAAGGTCGATCCCCGGCACACGGGACGAAATCGGGCTGAAAGGCCCGCGGAACTCGCTGGTGGCCTTGGGTTTAGGATCGTAGGTCTCCAAGTGGCTCGCCCCGCCCGGCAGCCAGACGAGGATCACCGCCGTCCGTTCGCCCGGCTGATTAGCGGCAGCGCGGGCACGCAGTTGCAACAAGCCCGGCATCGTCAGTCCGCCGATGCCGGCCAAGCCGACGCGCAACAATTCACGGCGGCCCAGGCGTGCCGAACCTAAGGTCTGGGTTATCGGGCGTTGGGTCATCATTCAGTTCAATATGCCGCTTGGTGCGCAAATCAGGAAACGGAGAAACCAGTTGGCGGTGGTGCATATTCTATCACGTTCTTGCACGTTGGCCACACATGACTGGCTGACGCCATGAAAACAGGAGAGCGAT
>DATLQY010000183.1:0-2723 GCA_035534975.1 Pirellulales bacterium | reverse complement strand
GCCGATTCCATCGGGGCGGATTACCGCGCGGCTGGCCCGGACGCTTGGATTTTCCCTGTTGCTGGCGGGTGCCGCGCTAGGTTGGACGGCCGCCGCCGTGGCCGGCGATTGGAGGTGCGCCGTCGTGGCCACGGCGTTGGCCGGCATGGTCTTGGTCTACGATCGCGTGCTCAAACGGACGCCGTTGGCCCCGTTGGCGATGGGCTGCTGTCGGGCGCTGAACGTGCTGTTGGGCATGAGCGCGGCGGCGGGCGATTGGCACGCGATGCATGGGTTCATCGCCGGTGGAATCGGCACTTACATCGTCGGTGTCACCTGGCTCGCCCGAACCGAAGCCCGCACCAGCAGTCGCCGGCAATTGCTCATGGCCACGGTCGTCGTCGCGGCCGGCATCGCATTGGTGGCCTGGTCCCCCTCCTGGGCCGACGCTGATTTGCCTCCCGAGAGTAAGCCCAGCTTCGCGCTTTCCAAGTCGTCCAACTGGTACCTCTTGATGGGCGTCATGGGGTGGCTGATCGGTTGGCGATGTTTGCGGACGGTGTTCGATCCCTCGCCCAACATGGTGCAGGCCGCGGTGAGGCACTGTATTTTTTCGCTGGTGATGCTCGACGCCGCCGCCTGCCTGGCGGTGCGCGGGCCGGCTTGGGCGATTACGATCTTGCTCCTCCTGGCTCCGACGATGTTCCTGGGACGGTGGATTTATTCGACGTAAAGAGACGGTCATTGGTCACTTCCGCCTCATGCTTCTCGGCTACAACACCAACGGGCTGGCCCATCACGACGTCTTCGAAGGGGTGGCGCTGTTGGCCGAGATCGGCTACAAGAGCGTGGCGATCACACTCGACCACGCCGCGCTGAACCCGTTCGCCGGCGATCTCCGACCCCAGGTCGACGCCATGCGGCGGTTGCTCGACGAGCGGGCGTTGCGGTCGGTCGTCGAAACCGGCGCGCGGTTCCTGCTCGACCCGCGTCACAAGCACGAGCCGACACTGGTGACCGCCGAAGCCGCTTCGCGGCGGCGACGGATCGACTTTCTCCATCGCGCCCTAGACATCGCTTCGACGCTTGGCAGCGATTGCGTCTCGTTCTGGTCGGGGCGACTCCGCGACGACGCCGACGAAGATGCGGCCTTCGCGCGTTTGGTCGAGGCGCTGCGGCCGGTCGTCGATCACGCGGCGTCGCTTGGCATGCGGCTCGGCTTCGAGCCGGAGCCGGGCATGTTCATCGACACGATGGACCGCTACGATCGACTTCGCGAACGGATCGACGCTCCGCATTTCGGGCTGACGCTTGACATCGGACACCTCCATTGCCAGGGAGAAACCCCGCTGGCGGCCCATATCGCGCGCCATGCGCCGCGATTGCTGAACGTCCACATCGAGGACATGCGGGCCGGAGTCCACGAGCACCTGATGTTCGGCGAAGGTGAAATCGACTTTCGCGAGGTGGTCGGCGCCTTGGCAAGGGCCGGCTACGCGGGAGGGCTCCATGTCGAGCTCAGCCGGCACAGTCACATGGCACCGGAGGCGGCGGGGCGGGCATTCGGGTTCCTGCGACCGCTGGTGGAGGCGGCCAAACCGGGTGGCGGGTAGCTGTGAAGGACCGGGCACAAGGCAGGTGACAGCCCGATTTTTCGGACTATACTGGAAAACCTGTCACCGGGAACTTGCGCATCTTGAGGAAGCTACGCCGATGCCGAAAGGCCTGAGCATCTTGGGAATGGTGGTCGCCGGTTTCCTGCTGCTGCTGTTCGGGCTTGACCTCGGCCTGAAAGTGCCATTTGGCCGCATCCCGGCCATGGACATCGGCTTCGTGATCAGCGCCGCGATCCTGGCTTACATGAGCTGGAGTACTTTCCGCGAGTTGCCATAGGGCCTCGGGCAGTCCGTAGCACGGAATTCATTCCGTTTTTCTTCTCAGCGGGGTCGCTACGTCCCCAAAAGGATTGTGCGTCGATTCAAACGGAATGAATTCCGTTCTACGCGGCGGGTCGCAAGATCGACCGCGCCGGCGGATTTTGCCGGGGGCGTGAGAGCCTCGCGGCGAGTCCCGCGATCGTCAGGGCTTCGATCGCTCGCCGCTCTCGTAGCGGGGCCACCTGGGCCGCGATGCGATCGAGCTGCTTGAGTCCCGCCGATACGTTGCCCGTCAGGCCGGCCAGGTCGAGCGAAAGATGAACCAGCCCGCCCCCGGCCGCCGCCCGGTCGATGGCCCGGCCCACGGCGCCGTGCCGCAGGCCGATCACGTCGAGCGATTTGCCGACTTCCCATAGTCCCCAACGTAAACTGCGCACCGGTGCGCTCGCGGCTTCGGCGCCGCGCCACCGTCGCAGCCAGGCGGCCCCTCCGCGAGCGTCGTGCCGGCGCCAGGACCGCGCGGCCGAACGCACCGCCGTTATCCCCTGCTTGACCAACAGATCCAAGTGCTCGGTCACGTGTCCTTCAGCCAAGACGAGCGTGCATGGCGGATGGCCGGCCGCCGCAGCGCGACGTACGCGGCGCTCCAGCTCGGCGGCGACGAGGTGCCGCGGCGTGTGGCGACCGGCCCACGAGCGATCGGCCAACAGGGCGATCTCGTGCGCCGGGTCGGCGCACTTCAGGTCGACGACCAGGTCGGGGTTCGTCGCCAGATCGAGCGCCCAGGTGGCCGGCACACGTGAAGCGGCCAGGTGTTCAGCCACCGCGACCGCCAAGGCGGCGACGGCCTTGGTTTCACGCTTCAAG
>DATLQY010000182.1:0-3627 GCA_035534975.1 Pirellulales bacterium | reverse complement strand
GCACCAAAGGTGCGTCACCCGACAGCCCACGGCGCAGCCGGCGCAGCCCTGGGAACCGTCGTGCTTGTTCCACTCGATGACGAATGAAGGACTTTTAACACGATGCAATTCCGGCTCAAGGCGTTGTTCGGCCTCATATTTCTCGTCGCCGTTGGTTGTGGCGTGTTGGTGGCCCTGCCCGATTGGCTTAGTTGTCTCGCGCTGGGCGCGGTGGCACTGGTCTCGCCGGCTGCAATTGTCACGGGCATTGTCTACGGCCGCGGCGCGCGCCGGGCGTTCGCCATCGGCTGCTTGGCCTCCGGTGGATGGGCGCTTTGGGCGATGCCGTACTTGATCCTCCAGACTTTCAGCGACGGTTTCGACGGCATCATGAACATCGATCACGATGGCGCGATCACGATCAAAATCATTTTTGTCGGCTGTTACGGCGCCCTCGCGCTTTCCGGCCTGGTCGGCGTCGGCGTCCGTCGACTTTTGTACCAAGGTCGCAACCACATCCGCCCGCCGCGCGATTGCTGCTGAACGCGCTACGGAAGCATGACCCTCCCGCCGGAGGCGGCCAGCGTGTGGCCGGTCATGAAGCTCGATTCCTCGCTCAGCAGGAAGCGGATCACGGAGGCGATTTCGTCCGGCTGGCCGATGCGGCCCAAGGGCGTATCCGCGACCACCTGGCGGATCGTCGCGTCCGGCAACACGTGGGCCATTTCGGTTTCGGTCAACCCGGGGGCGACGCAGTTCATTCGCACGTTGTACGGGGCGAATGCCTCGGCGCAGCAGCGGGTCAGCGCGATCACGCCCGCCTTGGCCGCGGCGTAGTGGATCTGCATCTTTCGCGGACGCAGGGCGGCGATCGACGAAACCGTGACGATCCGGCCGAAGCGGCGCGCGATCATCTCGTCCTTGACCGCGAACACCGCCAGGTATGTGCCATTGAGGTTGATGTCGATCGTCTCGCGCCACAAGTCATACGTCAGGTGCTCGTGGTCGGCGATGTTACTGATCGCTCCGCAATGAACCAACAGGTCGATCGGACCGAGATCCTTTCGCGTCGTGGCCACCAGCCGCTCGACGTCGGCCGGCTTCGAGACGTCGCAGGCCGCGGCCGTCGCGCGGCGGCCAAGGGCCTTGACTTCGCTGACGACTTCCTGGGCGGTCTCGGCCCGCGAGGCGTAGCTAATGGCCACGTCGGCCCCTTCACGGGCCAGCCGCAGCGCCACGGCGCGGCCGATGCCTCGCGATCCGCCCGTCACCAAGGCCACTCGTTTTTCGAAAGCCGCCGTCATCGGATACTCCTCGTGAGGTTGGTCGTGCCAGGTGGGTTTTGTCTCCTGGAAAGCCCGATTATGCACGAGCCGCGGCAACACGCCAAGCGGTCGAGTACGAGACGTTCACGGTGGCTTGCGGCAGGGCCCGTGGGGCATCGCTTACGCTTTGCCGTCAGCCACCGCTTTCTCGTAGCACCCTACTGAATCGATCTCCCAAACTCGTCTGGTTCCAGACGCGCGAATTTGGGAAACTTCGCCACACGATCCTCTCCAACGCTTTGGACTTGCACAGGCTGCCGATGAGCACGACCAGAACTCCACCCTCGGCGCCCCAAGGGGTCTCCGAAACGGCCGCGAATTCGCCCAGGACCGGCATGACGACACAGGCCCCCCGGCACGCCCGTCCCACGACGCGTTGGAGGCTGGAACCGCAGGTCGGTTGGCTGGTGCTCCTGGTCGTTGCCGTTTTTTTCAGCCGGATGACGACGCTGACGATTCGCGGCGAAGAATCGCGCAGGGCGCGCGTGGCGATCGAAATGCTTGAGACGGGCGACTGGATTGTGCCGCGCGAGCAAGGCCGGCTTTTCCCCGACCGCCCCCCTTTGGGCAATTGGCTGATCGCACTGAGCATGCTGGTCACGGGCAGCCACGGCCTCCTGGCCGTCCGTCTGCCCACAGTGACGGCGACGCTATTGACCACGCTTTTGGTCTATGGCTACTCGCGAACCTATCTCACGCGCACGGGCGCACTCGCCGCCGGCGCGGCCTACGCCACGATGGTCCAAATTCTGCAACTGGGCCTCTTGGCCGAAACCGAGGCCACGATGACGCTTTGCGTCGGCGCATCGCTCTTGATCTGGCACTGGGGCTATTGCCGCGGCTGGCAGTCCTTGATGACCTGGACCGCCGGTTACTCGCTCGCCGGCCTGGCCGCGCTGGCCAAGGGACCGCAGGGACCAGTTTATTTCGCCGGCGCGGTGCTGGTGTACTTGGCGCTCAAGCGCGACTGGCGGTTTCTCTTGAGCTGGTCGCATCTGGCGGGTATCGCCGTCTTCGCGGCGGTGGTCGGCGCGTGGCAGGTGCCCTATTCCCTGGCCGTCCCCTGGCCACAAGTTCTGCAAACCTGGGGGCATACTTCGGCCCAGCGCTTCGACTACTCACAGTATGGGTCCGTCGTCAAGCACTTGCTGACCTATCCTTGCGAGGTTTTCGCCTGTCTCCTGCCGTGGTCGTTGTGGCTCGTCGGTCTGTCAAACCGTGAACTACGCAAATCGCTGGGCGCGGCGCGCGAACCGTTCATGTTCCTTTGCATCTGCATCCTGTTGGCGTTTCCGACCTGCTGGCTGGCGCCGCAGGCGCGCACCCGTTATTTCATGCCGCTGTACCCTTGCTTCGCTCCCTTGATCGGCCTGGTCGTCGAACGGTCGTTGGCGGCGGCGCGAGGCTCGTCGCTGGGACGCATGTGGCGGACATACATGTCGGCGGCTGCCGGGTGCTTCGCCGCGGCAGGCCTTGCCATCATGGCGGCCAGTTGCCTCGCACGCCCAGCCCGCACGCCGTTGGCCCAGCCACTGGGTTTCGCGACCGCTTACTTCCTGCTGGCCTGCGTCGCGGCCGTGCTTGCCTGGCGGGCCCGGTTCGGAGGCGACGTGCGTCGCGGCCAGGCCGCGGTGCTGGCTCTAGCCTCATTCGTCGGGCTTACGTTCACCGGAGTGGCCTTGAATTCGCTAGTCCGCAAAAGCGAGCACACGGCCGAACGAGTGGCCGAATTGCGGCGGTATTTGCCGCCCGGCACGCGTTTGGTGAGCCTGGGACGGGCACATCATCCGTTCGTGTACCACTATGGCGAAACGATTCCCTGGCTCGATTGGCCCAAGAAGGGGGATCCTGAGCCTGGATACGAGTACTTCTGTTTCCACTCGATGAACGGCCGGCGCAAACCACTGCCGTTCGCCTGGGAGGAAATCGCCGCTATCTCCTGCGACCGCAACGTCCGCGCCAACCCCGTCGACGTGATGGTCGTGGGGCACCGTGTCAAGATCGGGCCGGCGGCGACCACGGTGCCTAATCAACCGCCGCCTTGGCGCCGCTAATCAGGCTGATGAAGTCGCGATTGCTCTTGAATTTGGCGAGCTTGCTGGTGAGTTGCTCCATCGCGTCGACATGGTGCATCGTCGAAAGCGTCCGCCGCAGCATGGTGACGGCGTGAAGCGTTTCCGCGTCGAGCAGTTTTTCCTCGCGGCGCGTGCCCGACTGGCTGATGTCGATGGCGGGCCAGACGCGCCGATCGGCCAGCTTGCGATCGAGCACCAGCTCCATGTTGCCCGTCCCCTTGAACTCCTGGAAGATCAGCTCGTCCATG
>DATLQY010000181.1:0-4821 GCA_035534975.1 Pirellulales bacterium | reverse complement strand
CGGCTGGGAGTGGTTGATGTCGGGGCAAAGTACGATGGGAAGGTGACGCACCACTACGCCTGCCACCTGCGCGGGCTGGGGCAGGCCGGCGAGGTCGAAAAGCTGCTCGCGCACGTCGCGGGGGCGACGTTCGTGCCGCTTACGCACCTCGACCAATGCTGCGGGTTCGGCGGTTCGTTCTCGGTCCGTTACCCGCAGGTTTCGACGGCTATGGTCAACGACAAGATGAATTGCATCCTGGCAACTGGGGCCGCTGCCGTGGTCTCGACCGACGCAGGATGCCTGATGAACATCGGCGGGCGGTTGCACCGCGAGGGGAAAGCGGTCGAGGTGCTTCACCTCGCGGAGTTGCTGGAACGCCGATAGCACGCCGCGGGCAGGCTAAATACTCAACGGCCCGCTCGAAGGCCAGGGTGCGACGATGGGATGGTCTCTGTAGGGAACGCCCTCCGTGGCGTTCCGTGTCCTGCCAAACGACGTCGCACTAACTCCTTGGGACGCCACGGAGGGCGTTCCCTACAGAACGGAGTGTGACGTTCCTAGCCTTCGAGCGGGTCGTTGTAAATACTTGCCACACAATACAACCCGTCGCACAAAGCATAGACGTCGTCCAACGGGAACAGCGGATCGTCGAGGCCCAAGCGCTCGAAGATCCAGGCCATTCGTTCGTGTTCAGCCCCCGTATCGACCGTGAGGCGAATGTCGGGCCGTAGACCTTGCCAACTCGGCGGCAACTGCCCGACGCGAAAGCGATCGGGCGTTAGACGGAAGTAGGGCGTGACGTGTTCGCGGCAATGAGCGTCGGTGGCAAGCCTTGCCATCGCGCGTAGCGCTCCGGCGCGCATTACCTCGGGCACGACATAGGAAAGGTTTTCGATGCACGTGTAGTCGGCGCCGGTTCGCAGGTGCTCGGCGACGATCGACGCCGTTCGCCGAGGACAATAGAGCGGGTTGTCGGCCGTAGCCCGCACGACGAGATCGTCGTCGGCGAGATCCTCGCTCGCCGCCACGTACCGCGCGAGCACGTCATCTTCAGGGCCACGGAAACAGGCCACGCGAAGCTCACGACAAAGGCCCTGCGTCGCACCGTCGTCCCGCGCGGTCGAAGTCGCGACCAACACTTCCCACCGCGTGGAACCGACTTCCGAAGTGAGTTGCCCTGCCGCTTCCAACCGCCCGACGACTTGGGCGAGCATCGGCCGGCCCGCCAAGGGCGCCATGATCTTGCCAGGCAGCCGCGATGAATTCATCCTCGCCTGAACCACCACGCGCACCGTTCTAGCCATTTGCGCCGTCCTTGTCGCCGGTTCTCATTGTCGGGCTCAGGAAGTATATAACAATCGCCTGGAATGGGCACAGACCAGAGCGTCGCAACAACTAACAGGGGGTGCCCGACCGGCTTGGCACGCTACCGGCAACCGATTACACTAATCTCCCATCCGGGGGTATCACATCCACTATCTGTCTTCGAGGCAAGTGACATGGCCGTCAGGACGGGCAAGGTAACCGGTCGGAGAGAGGCACACTACGACAGTTACCAGGACCTATTGAACGACGCCGATCGGCTCAACTGCGGGGAGGTACGCCTGCTAGGCAATTGGACGCTGGGGCAGATCTTCGGTCACCTGTCGCGATCGATGGAAACGTCCATCGACGGTATTTCGTACAAGGCCCCTTGGCCGATACGAGTGATCGTGCGGCTCTTCATGCGGCAGCGGATGATCACCCGTCCCATGTCGGCCGGCTTCACGCTGCCGAGTCGAGCGGCCGAATTCCTCGTGCCCGGCCCCACGAGCACCGACGAGGGCCTGGCCGGCCTGCGGACGGCCATCCAACGGCTGCACGACGAAACTGAGCGGGCCCCCCACCCCGTGCTTGGCGAAATGAGCCTCGACGAGTGGGACAGTTTTCATCTGCGACACGCCGAGATGCACATGAGCTTCGCTGTGCCGGTTAAGGTAACGGCCGGGGCCTCGTAACTGAGGGTGCGACATGAGAGTTGCCAACTTGCCATGGAACTCCGGTAGCGGAACTCGTGAGAGTTCCGATTTGTACCCGCGACGGGTCGGTATTCTCACGAATTCCGCTGCGCGTTGCGCGTACCCGTGGGGCAGGTTTCCAACCTGCCATTGGACGGTGTCATGGCAGGTTGGAAACCTACCCCACGGAGGAATGCGCAATCCTGGCCTTTGAGCGGCTCGTCCGAGAATTACCGCCCAATACCTAATAAACCGCCCGCTCGTCCGTTAACTCTATTGAACGGCACGTCGAACAACGCGGCGAAGCGATGGCCCACGCGAAGCCCGACAGCGAAAGCAACTGGCTAAGGTCGATCGTTGCGACCTACGAGGGACCATTGGTGCGGTACGCCGCGCGCATCACGGGCGATGTGGATCGCGCCCGCGACGTGGTGCAGGACACGTTCCTTCGGCTCTGCCGGCACGACCGCCGGGAACTTGACGGGCGTTTGGCCGAATGGCTCTACACGGTTTGCCGTCGCCGGGCGCTCGACGTCGAACGTAAGGAACACCGCATGCAGACGAGCCTGAGCGAAAGGTTGGAAAGCTGCCCAGCCCGTGAACCCGACCAGGTGGATGTGCTTCAGCGGCGCGAGGAAGTCACCGAGGCCCTACGGCTCTTGGGAACCTTGCCCGCCAACCAGCAGGAGGTCGTTCGGCTCAAGTTCCAGGCCGGTTTGGCCTATCGCGAGATCGCCGCGGTCACCGGGCTCAGCGTGTCGAACGTAGGGTACTTACTGCACGTGGCGTTGAAGCGGATCAGGGAGCAGATGGTGGACGATAAATCCTGACCAGGGGCGTTGCCCCTGGCTATTACAGCGCGCCCCGTTGGGGCGGTTGCTAATGTCAATACACCACACGCCTCACGAAGGGCCAACCATGGACCACGAACCCGCCAATCCAGAACCGGCCGACGAAAACCGCCCCAGTCGCGACGTAGAACGGAATTCATTCCGTTTAGACAACGACCTGGCCGATGAAGAGCGCCCCGGCGGCGATCCAGCGAACCAGGATGTGGCTCCTCTCACGCCTGACGATCCGCGTCTGACGGCCTACGTGCTGGACGAGCTCGACGATGCGGAGCGCAAAGTCGTCGAACGCGACTTGGCGGGCTCGGAAACCTGCCGTCGGGCGGTCGACGAAATCCGCCATTCGACCAGGCTGCTCGTCGCAGCCTTATCGGCCGAGCCGGTCGAGACACTGTCGTCCGAGCAGCGATTCAAGGTCGAACGGAGCATCAAGCATGCCGCTAACCAGGACCACGGGTCGCCGCTCCTCATCGTCCTTGCCGCGTCGGCCCTGGTGGTAACGGTCGTGGGCGTCGGGCTCTACTGGATTGGCGGTCGAGACGCGAAACAATGGTCTGCGGTTGGGCGGTTAGGTCCTCATCGCGACGGCCGTCCTATTACCTCTGACAAGGATGGTCCTTTTGTGATATCGCTGGGGCCCGAATCGCAACCAAGCGCGACCACAGTTCTGCCGCCTTCTAACTTTGGCACCAACTTAGGACCTCTCCCTTACACGGGCGTCAGCGGCGGCCATCCGGTTACCTCTGACAGGGGTGATCCTGGTGCGATATCGCTGGGGTCCGAATCGCAACCGCCCGCGACCACAGTCCTGCCGGGTCCCTTTGGCATCTACACAGGAATCAGCCCTTACACGTGGGTCCGCGGACTCACGCCCGACCAAATGACCGACGGCTTCGATGATAACGGTCTCGCCTTCTCGCACGCCGTTGGCGGCGTCAGCGGGCGGGACGGACCGTGGCTGGAGGGTTTCAACGGAAAGTCCGTTCGCCAGAAAATCGGCCGCGGCGAAGTCGCTCTTGATGATGAACATAGCACCGAATCGTACTCTCGCATCTACGAAAACCCCTTCCTCGACGTCCGCCGGAACCCGCTCTCGACGTTTTCGATCGACGTCGATACCGCCTCCTACGCCAACGTGCGGCGGTTTCTCAACCAGCACGCGCTTCCTCCCAAAGACGCCGTGCGGATCGAGGAGTTGGTCAATTACTTCAAGTACCATTACGCCCCACCGGAAGGCGACGCGCCGTTCGCCGTCCATGCCGAGATCGCGGGCTGCCCCTGGCGCCCGGAGCACCGGTTGTTGCGGATCGCGATCAAGGGCCGCGAAATCGACCTGGCCAACCGCCCTGCGAGCAACCTGGTATTCCTGGTCGACGTCTCCGGCTCGATGGACGTAGCCGACAAGCTGCCCCTCTTAAAAAGCGCGATGGCGATGCTCGTCGATCAACTGGGCGAAAACGACCGTGTGGCGATGGCGGTCTATGCCGGCTCGTCGGGCCTCGTGTTGCCGGCAACCTCCGGCGAGAGGAAAGCCGAGATCCGCTCGGCTTTGGAACAGCTTCAGGCCGGCGGTTCGACGAACGGGGCCTCGGGCATCGAGCTGGCCTACCAAGTCGCACGGCAGAACTTCATCCGCGGCGGCACGAACCGCGTGCTGCTGGCGACCGACGGCGATTTCAACGTCGGCGTCACCGACGAGGGGGCGCTGACGCGGCTGATCGAGGAGCAAGCCAAGAGCGGCGTGTTCCTGAGCGTGCTGGGGTTCGGAAGGGGCAACCTCAAGGACGCGACCATGGAAAAGCTGGCCGACAAGGGGAACGGCAACTATGCCTATATCGATGGCCCGAATGAAGCCCGCAAGGTGCTCGTCGAGCAGTTGGGCGGGACGCTCGTGACGATCGCCAAGGACGTCAAGCTGCAGCTCGAGTTCAACCCGGCCCAGGTGGCGGCGTACCGTCTGGTGGGCTACGAGAACCGGGTTTTGCGCAGCGAGG
>DATLQY010000180.1:0-5106 GCA_035534975.1 Pirellulales bacterium | reverse complement strand
CGCAAAACTTGTGCCGAACAGGATTGACACGGAGGGCTTTCCCTACAGAGGATCGTGCGGATCGCCGCGATCACCCCCGCCGGCCCTGCCTGACGCTTGCCAACGCTGATACCAGAGTAGTCCCACAAGCGTCTTCGCATCCTCAATTCGCCCATCGCCGACCATGGCGAGGGCTTCGGCCCAGCTTACCACCACGGGCTCGATTTGTTCGCCCTCGTCGAGCCGCATGGTGCCTGGAGCCAGTTCTGTCGCAACGAACAGGTGCATCCGCTCGCGCAAAATGCCCGGCGACATGAAAAACTGGCACAACGGCTCGATCCTGCCGGAGCAATAGCCGGTTTCTTCCTCCAATTCACGTCCGGCGGCTTGGAGTGGGTCCTCACCGGCCTCGAGTGTGCCGGCAGGCAACTCGATCAGCGTTCGCCCGACCGCAGGGCGGAAATTGCGGATCAGCACGACGCGGTCGTCGGCCAAGAGTGGTACGATCGTCACGGCCCCCGGATGAAGGATGGTTTCCCGCGCATGGAGGGCGCCATCGGACGTTCGGTGCCACTGCCGGACCACATTGAAACGCGACGTCGCCAGCAGGATTTCGGGTTCTCGCACGGACGGCCACCTCGATTAGCTGATTGCTCACTTGGACGATGGATGTTAAAATAACGAGATCGTGGTTTTATTCCAAGCGGCATGCCGTTCACCGCGGGCGCGGTCAGGTAGGCGTCATGCGAGATTTGTTGAGTTGGAACATTTCGCTAGGGCGATGGGCCGGCGTGCAGGTTCGACTGCACGTTTTCTTCGTGCTTTTCGCCCTAGTCGCGGCGCATTTGAGCGCTCGGGATCATCTAGCCGAGACTCTCTTGGCGCTGGGAGTGTTGTTTCTTTGCGTGCTGCTTCATGAATTCGCGCATTGTTTCGCGGCTTGGCAATTTGGGGGCTCGGCCGACCAGATCCTGCTCTGGCCGCTGGGCGGGCTGGCTCAGGTCAACGTGTCGCATGAGCCGCAGCACGAATTGTGTACTGCGCTGGCCGGACCCGCATTGAATCTTTTCTTGTGCGCGATAACTGCTCCGTTGATTTGGGCATTTCGCCAAGACGGGGTCCAGGAGTTCCATGCGCTGCTCAACCCGCTGTTGACGCCCGCCGCGGTTGCGGGCCTGGGCTGGATCGACGTATTTCGCTGGACGTTCTGGATCAATTGGCTCTTGTTGCTGGTGAACTTGCTGCCCGCGCTTCCCCTGGACGGCGGACGAGCTTTGCGCTCGCTGCTATGGCCGCGGTGGGGGTTCAAAAACAGCGTCTTGGCCGTGGCATTCGCGGCCAAGCTCATGGCCGCCGGCCTTTGCCTGGCGGCTTGGTGGACGCACGACAACGAGAACTATGCGTACGCGGCCTTGCCCCTGCTCCTGCTGGCAGTGCTTTTGTATTTCAGTGCCAAGCACGAGACCGACCGGCTGTGCGACGGCGATCCAGACAACGCCCTTTTCGGCTACGACTTTTCGCAGGGGTACACCAGCCTCGAACATGCCGGCACGACGCACAAGCCGTCGCCGGGGTTGGTAAGGAATTGGCTCGACGAGCGCCGGGCTGCGCGGCTGCTGCGGCAACAGCAGATCGAAGCCGAGGAAGAGCGCCGTGTCGACGACGTGCTTGCACGGCTTCACAAGTCGGGATTGCACACCCTTTCCGACGAAGACCGCGCGCTGTTGGACCGTGTGAGCGCCCGCTACCGCAATCGCCCGCGAGGGTAGTGCGACGGGTCATTCGTCCTTGCTCAGTAGCTTGCGGCTATCTGAGTTTCGCACCATCGGCACAAATGACAAATTCGGCACAAACGACAGACTGATCTATGACGAATGACCCAATGATGAACTAGAGTTTTCTAGGGCGGCGATCGTCGCGGTCCTCGACGCACCGTAGGTCATCAGGCGGTCCGGCTCATGTCGTTCGGCGCATCATTGGCTTCCTGGACGTCCGGCGCAGGCGCGGCTTTGTCGCCGGCCGGGTGCCCGCGCGACGCGCGCAGCGCCAAAGCCATCGCGACGGCCTTGAACGCCTGGATTGGCGGAGAGTTCTCTGTTCTCGACGGACTAACCGGTGAGCCGCTTTGCTTGGCCGACGCGCACTCGCGGAGCGATTGGACGTCGCGCGCCGAATTGTGCCGCGAAGTGGCGCGCCGCGACCAGGTCGAGTTCATCGAGGAAGACGACCCTGTGATCGTCGTCGCGGTGCCTCTGGCGGGACCGAAGGGCAATCGATTCGTCGCGGTGGGTGGGTTTCTCTCTCGTGCCGCCGACCGTGTCGCCGACATCGAGCGCATCTTGGCGCAGTTGGGCGGCGACGCCCAATTTGCGGCCAACTGGGCCGCCCGTCAAACGCCGCTTGCACCCTCCGTGCTGCGACGCTTGACCGACCTCGCGGTGGCCAGGTGGGCGGCCGATCGGACGGTCGAGCAGCTCGAGGAGGAGGTCGAGAAGCTCTCGGTGCATTTGGCTTCGACGTTCGAGGAAATCAGCCTTCTCTATCGCTTGACGCAGAACCTCAAGCTTTCGAGCAACGACGCGGAGCTGGGCCAACGGGCGCTGGAATGGCTTTCTGAAGTCGTGCCGGCCGAAGGGCTCGCCTTGCAGTTCATCGCCAACGACGATGCCGGACCGAAAACGTCCAACTCGAGGACCCAGCCCGTACTGCTGACTCACGGCGATTTTCGCGTCGACAATGCCCAGTTCACACGCCTCGTCGAACAGCTTGGGTTGGGCGCCAAGAACCGGCCGGTCGTCGTCAACCGACCGTCGTGCGGCGACGACGAATGGGCGGCGCCGGGCGTCAACGAACTGGTCATCGTTCCGGTCGCCGAGGGTGAGCGGCTGTTCGGCTGGCTGGCCGCTTTCAACCACAACCAAGGGCTCGAATTCGGTTCGGCTGAAGCCAGCTTGATCAGCTCGGTGGGGACGATGCTAGGCATCCACAGCGGCAACATCGACCTTTATCAGCAACAGGCGGAGCTCCTGGCCGGCGTGGTAAGGGCCATGACTTCAGCCATTGACGCCAAGGACCCATACACTCGCGGCCATAGCGACCGCGTGGCCCGCGTTTCCGTCCGTTTGGCCAAAGAGCTTGGCTGCGGTGCCGAAGCGCTCAAGACGATCTATTTTTCCGGCTTGCTGCACGACATCGGCAAGATCGGAATCAACGACGAGGTGCTTCGAAAGCCGGGCAAGCTGAGCGAGGCTGAGTTCGAACATATCAAGACCCACGTCGAAATCGGCTACCGAATCCTGGCAGACCTGCACCCGATGTCGCACTTTTTGCCGGTCGTGCTGCACCACCACGAAGCGTGGGACGGCAGCGGTTATCCGCACGGGCTGGCCGGCGAACGCATTCCCTACTTGGCCCGGATCGTGGCGGTGGCCGACGCTTACGATGCGATGGCGAGCGACCGGCCGTACAGGCCCGGTATGGACGACGCCAAGCTCGATGCGGTCATTCGCTCGGGGGCGGGCAAGCAATGGGATGCCGGCGTGGTCGAGGCGTTCTTCCGAGCGCGCGACGACATTCGCGCCCTGTCGCGCCGCGACGCCAAAAAGGGCGAAACGACCGAATGGAATTGGTCGTAATTGGCGAGCTCCCGACCTGCGGCCTCGTAGCCCCTTGCCCGTCCGCCCGGCAGGTGGGACAATCTCATCTGCGCTGTACGCGCGTCAGGGAGGTTCCCAGCGCAGGCCGCCATGTTCAAGTTCATTCACGCAGCCGACATCCATCTCGACAGCCCGCTGCGAAAACTGGAGCGCTACGACGGCGCTCCGGTTGAGGAAATCCGCGGAGCCACGCGGCGCGCGCTGCTGAACCTGGTACAACTGGCGCTTGACGAGGAAGTGGCCTTCGTGCTGATCGCGGGCGACGTGTATGACGGCAATTGGCGTGACTTCAAAACCGGCTTGTTTTTCTGCTCCGAAATGGTCCGGCTTCGCGAAGCCGAGATTCCGGTCTATTTGATTTCTGGAAACCACGATGCGGCGAACCAGATGACCAAGTCGTTGGAGTTACCCAGTAATGTCAAGCGCCTGCCGTCGAACAAGCCCGCGACCGTGACGCTTGACAGGTATGGAGTCTCGATTCACGGACAAGGCTTCGTTAACGCCGCAGTGCGGGAAAACCTGGCTGCCGCGTATCCAAGGGCCACACCGGGGCACTTCAATATCGGTCTGCTGCACACTTCGGCCGGGGGCAGCCCGTTGCACGAGCCATACGCGCCGTGCAAACATGACGACTTGCGCTCCAAGGAATACGACTATTGGGCGTTGGGGCACATCCATCAGCGCGGCGTAGTCTGGGGTGACCCACGAATTCAATTTGCTGGCAATACGCAGGGCCGCCACATCCGCGAGACCGGCGCGAAAGGCTGCCTCGTAGTCTCGGTCGACGACCGGCGGAGCGCTGGTGTGCGATTCGAGCCGCTGGACGTATTCCGCTGGGAGCTGGTCAACGTTGACGCCAGCAACGCTGAGAGCGGCTACGATGTCGTCGATTGCGTCGGTGACGAACTCCGCCGAGTCCGGGCGGATTGCGACAATCGCCCGTTGGCCGTTCGCGTCCAAGTCCGCGGAGCTTCCCGTGCGCACGAGAGCTTGGCCGCGGAGCCGGCGCGCTGGACGAATGAGATTCGGGCCATCGCCAGCGATATCGCGGCGGGGTGCGCATGGATCGAGAAGGTCAAGCTTGAGACCTCTCCGGCTCTTGATCTCGACTCGACGCGGTGGGCCGAAGGGCCACTCGGCGAACTTTCCGAATATGTCGCCCAATTGCAGGCCGATCCCGCCGATTGCGCGCGGTTGGCCGACGAGCTGGCTGATTTGAAGCGCAAGCTTCCCGCCGTGCTCAAGGAAGGTGACGACCGCATCGACTTGGAGGACCCGAAGCTGTTGGTGGACGCTTTGCGCCACGTAGAGCCAATGCTTTTGGGACGGTTGCGCGCGTGGCGGGACGCACCATGAAGATCGACTGGCTCGAGCTCCGCGCTTTTGGTCCGTTTACGGACGTGACACTTCCTTTGGACGGCGGTGAATTCGGCTTGCATCTGGTTTACGGGCCGAATGAGGCGGGCAAGAG
>DATLQY010000179.1:0-11275 GCA_035534975.1 Pirellulales bacterium | reverse complement strand
AAATCACCAACAAATAAGACGCCACCCAACGAGCGTCATTCTTCCATGGACTTGGTTCCCACCCGATTGGGTGAACGAAACACACGATAGTAACCGAATTCCCGCAACAGCGGCCAATCGCGCAGCTCGTCCTCATGGACGCTCAGTTGGCCCGCAAGTTCATCCCAATGCGCGACGTGCGGCGCAACAAGGTACACCACCACACCGGAAGACCCACGCAATGGTGCCGAGTAGTGCTCCAGCGGGGCGCGGTTCAGATAGTAGGCGAGGTTCCAGTGGTCCTCGCTGGCGTAGACGATCAAGTAACTCTCGTCATGCCGTTTCCATTCCGACAGGGCCTCGACCACGGCCGAGGGCCGATAATTGGCGGCATAGTAATTGAAATAGCCGTCCTGCGGGCGACCGTGGCGGCAGGCGTCGGCCAGGCGCCTGGGATAGCTGATCACACTCGGCACCAGAACAGCCAGCACGATCAACATGCCCGCCACACCCGACACCGCATCGGGCAGCCACGCCGCCCAACGCCGACGGACCGCTTCCAGCAGTTCAGCCAACGACCAGCCGGCGCCAATCGCCACGATCGGCAGGAGCGGCGTGTAGTTGCGAGTGAAGGGGCTGGTACGCAGAAGCCCGGTAAGCACGAATGCGCCCATGACGACCACGAGACACATCAGCGGCAAGGCGACGTCGCCGGCCGTTGGCTGCCGGCCGATGCGCCACGCCCAGCAAAAAACGCCAGCCAGCCAGAATGGAATGAGCAAGCCCGCGTTGTGGCCGGCGGCCGTAAAGAAGTGCGCGGCGGGGAGCCAAAACGTGGACCACGAAAAAGGGCCATTCGGCCGGCCATGCTCAAGCACCTGCCGGTAGATCGGCGAGTAGCAGGCGGCGGCGAGAAGGATTGCAGCGAACCAGGCGATCGCGATTTTGAATTTTGGGAGGAAACCGAAATCCGCCCAACGGCGGATTGGAGTTTGGATTGTAGATTGCGGATTGGGTGCCTCGCCACGGCCCGTCCACACGATCGCAATTCCCGCCAAAGGCACGAAGAACAAGACGTTGGTAGGCAAGACGTACAGAAACGCCGCTCCCAACAGCGCGACGGCGACGGTCCGCAAGCGCGCCTGTGTCCGTCGCTCGGCCAGTGCGAGGTCGGCCAGCCAGGCCGCCAATAACATCGAGAGGCTGTAACCGCGGATTTGGATGGCGTGGACGAGGAACATTAAATTCAGCCCCAAGGTCGTGGTCGCCGCCATTGCCGCCGGCAATCCGGCGATGCGGTGCGCCAGCCTGAACACCAGCCACAGCGTGCCCGCCGCGCAGGCCAGCGACGGAAGCCGCAGTATGACGTTCGAATCACCGGCGACGTAAAATGGCCAGAGCACGAGCGAATAGAACACGTGGTTGTTGGGCACCGAGTAGTCCGTAACGATGTGCCAAGGTCCGCGCGCGACGAACTCGACGACCGTGTAGATCTCGTCGTGCCAGAGGTCGAGGTTCAGCTTCGCCGCCAGGAACACCAGCGGAAGCGCCGCGGACAAAAGAAACCAGTGCCAGACCGGGACCGGCTCAACCGGTTTGGACGGCGGCGCCGACGATGGCTCGACGCGGCGCGGCCGACGTTGAGTTTTCTTATGGCGGCGCGACATGCTTTTGAAACGGTCGATCCCGTGGATGCCGGTCGCGGGCGACGCCGCGGCGTTACCGCCGACCCCAACGGGATTACCGGTTGAACAAGAACGCCGGGCTGTTCAACAGCGCCCACGCCAGATCCTGGGCACCCAACAGACGATAGGCGTCGGGTTTCTGGGCGTCCTGGGCCACCAGCGCGGTCAGCCGTGCCAATTCAGCGTCTTGAGCACGGAAGAGCCTGGTCAATTCGGCCTGCTGCTCGGGCGTGCGCGCCGCCGGGGCGACGGCCAGGATGGCGGCGATCGGCGCCGGAGGGCCTTGCAACCGCACCGGCCTGGGCGACGTCGTGGCCGATATCCGGAACCGGCCGATCGAGTGCTGGTCGTATTGCTGGTCAAGCACGATCGACAGCGTCGTGCCGCCGGCCGCGCCGACATTCTGCGCCGTTTCGAACACGGCCACGTGCGGCTCGCCGAACTTGGGGGCCAGCGCCCAACCGCTCGCCGGCTGGGCGTTGCCGTCAATGGCCGCCGCGACGGGGAAATTGTCCTGCGCGAAATCGGCCTGTGCGTTTTGCAGCGCGACGGGCTGGGCCTGGCTCGCGTCGGCCGCCGCGGCAGCCGTGATCTTGAACTCGTTGAGCACCACGTTGCCGTTGGGCGCGCGGCCCGGACCGTTGGCCGCCAGGCTCGGGTCGGGGAGCAGTTCCAATCGGAAGCCGGTGATCCCCGCCGCCTCGGTCTTGGCGGTGAACGTGTAGGTATCCTTCGGCGGCAAAGGCCCGCTGACAAGCACTGAGCCGTCGGCTTGCTTGGTGAGCGTGGCGCCGCCGACCGAGGCCAGCGTGGCCGGATCGAGCACTTGCCAGACGGCGGACGAAAGGCCCTTTTCCCATTCGGCCTGCTTCGACGGCAGTTGGTCTCGCTCATAAGCGGCCAGTTCGGCCACCCGCCTGGCCTGTTCTTCCTTTTCCGACGTGAACGCCCCGACTGACGCGGCCATTTCTTCCGCCGTCGGCATGCGACAAAGGATCGACATGAAGATTTCTTCGACCACCTTGGCATCATCCTTTTCCGTTGCCACCAGCTTGCCGATGCGGTTGTTCGGGTCCGAAATCGCCAGCGCGATCGTCGGACCGTTGACCAGGTTCAGCGCCTGGCCCAGCATCACGCCGGTCGAGCGCTCGCACTCGCAAGCGCTTTCGCGCGCCGGTTTGCCGAAAAGATCCAGAAAACCATCGGCCAGGGCGACGCCGCTGTCGGGCAATTGCGTGGCCAGGTACGCAGCTGGCATGCCGGGCAGGTGAATTTCGGAACCCGTCGCCGCATGCACCGCATCGTACAACGTCTCGGCCGGCAGACGCCGGGCGATGGCGTGCGAGTAGTTGATGTCGTCGTCCTGGTTCCAAACGTTCGTCTCCAGCGAGTGCTGGTAGACGCGCGACTTGCAGATCGCGCGGAACAACTCTCGCACGTTGAACCCGCCGTCGATGAAGTCCTTGGTCAGGCGGTCAAGCAGGTCAGGGTTGGTCGGCGGGTTGCCGGCGCGGATGTCGTCCAACGGCTCGATGATGCCCGCCCCCAGCAAGTAGCCCCAAATCCGATTCACGTAACTCTTGGCGAAATACGGGTTGTCTTTCGACGCGATCCAGCGGGCCAACTGCTCGCGACGTGCGGCTTCCGCCGGCACCTGCCCTTGATGGGTGTAGGGGAACGACGGTCCGGCGACCTGGCCGGTGCGGACGTGCTTGACGTCGCCGACGGCCTGATCGAAAACGACCTCGACCAAGGGCAAGGGTTGCTCGACCGCCGTGCCGCCGATCACGCGGCCCGCGAACTCGGGGGCCGGCTTGCGGCCGACCTGGGCGAAGTACGCGGCCAGGTGGTAGTACTGGTCCTGCGTCCAACGCTCGAAGGGATGGTCATGGCACTTGTTGCAGTTGAAGCGCACGGCCAGGAACAACTGCGTCGTGTTCTCCATCACGTCGCCCGCGTCGCGCAGCACTTTGAAGTACGAGGCGGGTGGGTTGTCCATCGTCGAGCCGCTGGCCGTGAGCACCGAATACACGAATTGGTCGTAAGGCAAGTTGCCGGCCACGGCCTGGCGAATCCAGTTGCGGAAGGCCCAGGCACCCTCCTCACCCAGGAACTTGCGGTTGACCTGCAGCAGATCGGCCCACTTGTTCGTCCAGTGCTCGACGAAATCCGGGCTGCCTAGCAGGCGATCGATCAGCTCGTCGCGCTTGATCTTGGAATCGCGCGCGTCCGACAAAAAGGCGCGCACTTCCTCGGCTCGCGGCGGCAGGCCGATCAGATCGAGGTAGACGCGGCGCATGAAGTCGCCGTCGCCGGCTAACTCGCTGGGGAGAATCTTGACTTTCTTGAGCTTGTTGTAGACCAACGTGTCGATGTGGTTGTTTTCCGGAGTCTCATTCCACTGGAAACCGTTCCGGTCGCCCATGACGATTACCGTGGTCGCCGCATAAGAGCCCTCGTAGCGGGCCAGGATCGCCGCCTCCCCGCGGCGCACCGCCGTGGCCAGCCCTTGCTTGTCGACCTCGACCTTCTCGGTCAGGCTACTCTCGATGAAAGCCTCGGCGGTCACGTCGCGAAACCGGCCGTCGGTATAGGTGGCCACCACGGCCATCTGCTGCTTCATGCCGGGCAGCGCAATCACGGGGTTCTTGGGAAAAACCTCGATCGACGCCACTCGCGGGCTGTCGAGATCGAGCTTGACGCCGGCCATGATCCAAGCCCGCAACAATTCGTAGTACGGTTCGCCGCGGTGCATCGGCACGCCGCCCATGTGCGGCACGCCGCCCGAGGGCTTGAGCAGCATCAGGCTTTGGTCGGGCGCAGCGCGATTGAAGCGGCGGCCCGCCAGGTCGTCGGTGAGCGCGCGGTGGTCGAACAAGGGATCGTAGCCGCGAAGCGAAAGCTTGAACCCGTTCTTGCCGTTGGCCGAGCCGTGGCAGGTGCCGGCGTTGCAGCCCAACTTCGACAACACGGGAGCAACGTCGCGCACGAAGCTCACCGCGTAAGCGTCTTTCTGCCCGCTGACGTTGACCGGTACCACGAGCGTCTTGTCGGCGACGGTGAACTTCAATTCGCCGCTGCCGTCAGCCTTGGGGCGGACCTGTCCGGAGGGCGAAACGCTTACCAAAGCCTCAGGCGCCGCGACTTGCGCCAGTCGAGTGACGTCGAGCCGCTCGCCCGACTCCAATACGCCGCTGATCAGGAGCTGCGCGTAATCGTAGGGGTGCTTGAGTTGGACCGCGGCGGGAAGGGCTTCGAGCGCGACGAATTTCGCGCCGGCGGGTATCTGCTCCGGCGCGCGATCGGCCACCTCTTCGGCACGGACGGCGGCCGATGATAGCACCGCGAGCAACAGCATGGCGGGAACGGCATATTTCATCGATTGAGTTCCTTCGCGTGTTTTGGTGTGGAGCAGGTTGTCAACATGTCGTAATTTCTTACTTCGCCACCGCCAGCGGGCCTGGAGTCAACGGCACCGGAACGAGCTCCTTGACTTGCGTCCCGGCTTCCGGGTCGAAGAAACGCACGGTGCCGTCAAACCCGCCCACCGCCAGCAATTTGCCGTCAGGCCGGTAAGTGACCGCGTAGACGCCACCGTGCTTCTCCGCGAGCTTATGGACCTGCTTTCCGTCGGCCTCGTTCAGAATCCGCACTTCGCCGTCGCCGTCAAGGCTGCTGCCGATTGCCACCTTCGAGCCGTCAGGGCTGTACTGGGCCGCGAAAATTCGGCCGGGCACCGCCTCGGCCGCAAAGCGCGTGATGCGATTGAAGTCGTCGCCGATCTGCCGCGCTTGGGTGCGGTACATCTGGTAGATCTTCGGCACACCGTCCGATCCGCCGATCAGCAACTCGTCTTTTTTCGCGTTCCGGCGGACGACCATCAGGCCGCCCTTGAGCGCTCCAGGCGTGATGCTGGTGATGTTATCTTCGAAACGTTCCGTTGCAACGTCCGTGAGCTTCATCGAACCGTCGCGGCCGACCGATACCAGGTGTGAGTTGTCGGATGAAAAGGCCGTGTCGAGCACCCAGTCGCTGTGGGCGCCCTGGTAGAGCACCTGCTTGCCGGTCGCTGCCTCGATCGCACGCACCGTGTTGTCGGCGCAACCGAACGCCACCAGCTTGCCGTCGCCCGACCAACTCGCCCCGTAGAGAGTGTCGTACGTGACGCAATGCGAGAGGGTGAGCGTCCTGGCGGCCACGTCCCAGATCTGGACTTCGCCGAAGCGGCCGGGCGAACCGCCCGTCACCGCCAGGAATTTGCCGTCGGGCGAGAAGACCGCCGACTCGATCCGTTCCGAAATGCCCACCAATCGGCCCATCAGCTCGCCACCGCCGTCACCACTGTGCAGCAGTACTTCGTGGTAACCCGACACCGCCAACAGCGCGCCGTCGGGCGAGAAATCGAGCGATGTAACCACTGGCGGCTGGCTATAGACCGGCGGATGTTGCATGTCGATCGGCGCTTCGGACGAGGGAGGCGTGTCGTCGACGGCGCCTTCGACGATCCAACGCTTGAGCAACTCGACCAGTTCGGGCTTCAAGGGATCGGCCCCCTTGGGCATTGCGGGCGGCTGGCCATTTTGCGAGACGACTTGTTCGATGAGCAGGCTATCATCGGGCTTGCCCGGCTCGAAGGCAGGTTGTTCGCTATCGCCTCCCTTCCGCATTTCGGCGAAGGTTGTCATCGACAAGCCGCCCTGCTTCTTGGCCGGCTGATGGCAACCTTGGCAGCGTTCTTGAAAGATGGGGCGGACGTCCTTGAAGAAGCTGACTTTGGCCGGAGGCTTGGCCTGGCCGGCGGCGGCATCGTCCGCCAGCGCGGGACCGGCGCCGAAGTGAATGAGGGTCGCCGCGCAGAAAAAGATCAGCGTTGTTACTAACAGCTTCATATACGGTTGGCCATTCAGGTGGGGCCGGCCCCGCTACTCGGAGCCGGACAATGGGCGGAAGGCCGGCGTCGCCGCGCTGCCTTTCATGCAAGGTCGTCGAGCACGACACCGCCGGGTTAATCATTAGTATAAGCGAATTGGACCCCGGACTGCAAGCAGATGGGTGGTGCCCTGTGGTGCCCTGACGGGCGCGTTGCTGAAGAACTGTGCGGCGAAAGCACCTACGGCGAGTCTTGCCTTACCTCTTTTTGCCATGCATGAATCGGCCCGCGCTCGCCAACCGCTTTGTCGTCGCGACTTGGCGCCTTGGCGCGCGACACTCGCGCTGATCAACGGCCCGGTCCTCCCACGTGATCACCGAGCCGCGGACATGGAACCGAATCAACCTGCGGCGCAGACCCCTGTTCAGCCGGCGAACGGCCTCGATGAGTTGCTGACGCGGATCGAAAACCCCCTCGGGAAGGGGCGACTCCAGTGCCTCCGGCCAACCCGCTTCGTGGAATCGCAGCAGCAGCGTTTCAACCAGCGGGGCGGGCTTTTGTTTGCGCTCGTGCACTAGCGTGTCGCGAAACCGCAGCTTGCCGGTCAAGCGCTCGTACACGGGAAGCGGACGGTGGTTCATGGATCGCCCTCACGACGTTCAAGCCGCGTCGCATACTCGAACCCGCGGCGCAAGCAAGGCGGGAATGGCAGGAACGGCAGTGTCTCGATCGGTGCCGTCAATCAATCTACTCATCTACGCTGCTCATCTGCCCAGCGCCCAACAGAATTGTTCGAAGTTAAGACGGAGAGATTGCGCAAAACCACAAAAGCGCGCAGCCTTTGTCGACGCATCGCCGACGCGGGCGCCGGCAAGCACCAACGATCAAACTCGTCGCCGGCGTTCGATACGCCGCTAATGCACCATCAATGCACCATTCAAACGCCATTGACCGGCGCTTTCTCGCCTGTATGCTGAAGAATTCGCGGCGAAACAGAACAGCGTTTCGACACTTCTCAGGCGAACCGCGGGCGCCGCGACCCATCAATTCGCAATTCGCAAGGAGGTTTCAGTGGCGGCGGAGAACCAGCGCGAATAGTTCGCTCGACGAGCGGCGATCGGCCGGCACGCTTGCCGATCGAAGGCGCGTCTTCCAGCCCGCGCGGATGGCCGGGCACACTCAAACGGGCGCTGCGCCGCGAAGGGACCGGCGGCACAGCCGTTTTTACCGGTGAGGGTGCGCGCAGCGCTCGTTCGCCGGCGAAAGGATCTCGACCATGCTCACGCAATCCGGTTCGTTTCGGCTTTTGTTTCTCAAGGCGGTCCAGGGCGATAACGCCGCGCGCGGAAAACTGTTCGAGCGTTGCCGCGAAATGATCACTCGCGCCGGCTACCGCCGCTTGAATCCGGCCCTCACGTCGCTCGACGACGACGACCTCTGGCAAGAGGTCTTTTACCGGATCGTCAGCCGCTGGAGCACGCTTCGCACCAGAACGGTCGATCGTTTTTACCACTGGGTCCGTAGGGTGCTCGAGTCGACCAGGCGGCGCCTTGAGGACCGTTATGCGACTCGAGGCAAGCGCGACCCAGCTCGCGAACTGCGTCTCGACGACGAAGCCAACCGGTTCCTTGGCGAGTTGCTGGTCTCCGACCTCGTCACGCCGGTAAACGTCGCCCAGGCTGCCGAGAACCGAAGGCTCGTGCGGCGAGCACTAATGAAACTCGAGCGCCGCGAGCGCGCCATCGTGCAATTGTGGATGGACGGCATGACGCTCGAGGAGATCGCCACGCGCCTGGGGCGCAGCCACAGCAGCGTGCGCCGCGTGTGGCGCGCCGCGCGCGATCGATTGCAAGCCCCGCTGCAAGTGTGCGCCTAGGGCCGATCCAAGAACCGCGGGCACCTCGCTTTGGCGCGATGAAAGCTCCTCACTTCGAACGTGACGACGGCGGTGCGCACGTCGGTCATCAGAGATCCTGACTTCGAAACCGCAGCCGTTCGCCGTCTTGCCCAGTCTGCCGGCGAATTAACTAGAAAGGGTGGTCGTGATGACCCGAGCGGCAAGTGTCGCTCCGTCAACAGCAAGGTTTTCACACGATCCCGAAAGCGCTTTGATGCAGCGACTTGCGCCGGACATCGACGTCGTAAGTGATTCATCGGCGGCGAAGACTCTGACCCCCGGCGCGCCCGAAATCGGTCTTTATAGATAGGGGACGGATGATTGGCATCGTGGATCGAAGTTGTACTCTGAATGTCCTGTTTCAAGGAGATGTTTCATGTGGTTCCAATTGAAGAAGCAACCATGTCGTACTCGCACCGCTCGTCGGCAGGTTCTCGGCAGCCTCAGGCGCCATCACGAGGCGCTTGAGCAGCGCATGCTGCTGTCGATCGCGCCCAACGCCGATTCATTCATGGCGTCGAACGTGGCGGCCATTTCCGTCGCGGCTTCCCCGGGCGCTGTCACGAATGTTTCCACATCGACCTCCGTAGGCGTCACCAGCGCTGGGAACCCGACGAGCGTGGTGCAATCGAGCTTCGAGACCACCACCGATGCGTTGCCGGGCACCGTCACGATGGACTCCGTAACGAACTCGGTCGGTACGAACGTTCCGGCGACTTCGAACGACGTGAGCACGCTCACCAGCGTCAGCAACGGCATGAACGTCGTCGATCAGCAAAGCCTGACGAATATTGTCACCAGCGCTGGGAACCTGGCGAGCGTGGTGCAATCGAGCTTCGAGACCACCGCCAATGCATTTCCGGGCACCGTCACGATGGACTCCGTTACGAATTCGGTCGGTACTAACGTTCCGGCGACTTCGACCGTGAGCACGCTCACCGCCGTCAGCAACGGCTTGAACGTCGTCAATCAGCAAAACGTGACGAACATCGCGACCAGCGCTGGGAACCTGGCGAGCTTGGTGCAATCGAGCTTCGAGACCACCGCAGATGCGTTGCCGGTCATCGTCACGATGGACTCCGTATCGAACTCGGTCGGTACGAACAATCCGGCGTCTACGAACGTCATCAGCACACTCAGCAGCGTCAGCGGCGCCTCGAACGCCCTCGACCAGCAAAGCCTGACGAACATCGTCACCAGCGCCGGGAACCTGGCAAGCGTGGTGCAATCGAGTTCCGAGACCACCGCCGGCGCATTGCCGGTCATCGTCACGATCGACTCCGTATCGAACTCGGTCAGTACGAATGATCCGGCCACTTCGACCGCCGTGAGCACGCTTACCAGCGTCAGCAACGGTTTGAACGTCTTCGGCCAGCAAAGCCTGACGAGCATCGTCACCAGCGCCGGGAACTTGGCAAGCGTGGTGCAGTCGAGCTTCGAGACTGTTTTTCAACCGGCCGGCAACCTCAACGGGCCATTGGCGGCGGGCGTCGACGCCCTGATGGCCAATGAATTGATGGACGAAGAGGCGGCGATCGCCATGTTCTGGGCGGCGGCGTAAGCCGCTGCCCTACGCGTCTCGAAGAGGAGCGAACGCTCCTCTTCGAGACGTTTTTCGGTATGGGCAAGTCCAGGCTTCGGCGGACACCTGCACGGCGGGCTGACGCCCTTGGCTGTCCGCCAACGCCTGGCCTTTATCACACGCGCTGCCATCGGGACCCTGCCTTCGGCAGGGAGGCGGCCCGGGCCCCCTACAGGTACATATTGATCAGGTTCTCGATCATCTCTTGCCGTCCGCTGACGTTGGGTGTGATTTCCCCCTTGCCGAGCATGTACTTTTCGAGCGTGGCGAAACCGTGCTTGCCGGCCTCGATCTCGGCGCCCACGCCCGTGTCCCAAGTGGCATAGCGGTCCTTCACGATCCTGGCCAAGGCCCCGTCGGAGCGGATCGCGGCGGCGATCTTCAACCCCCGGGCGAAGGCGTCCATGCCGCCGATGTGCGCGTGGAACAGGTCCACTGGCTCAAAGCTCTCGCGGCGGACCTTGGCGTCGAAATTCACGCCGCCCGGCGCCAGCCCGCCGTACTTGAGAATCGACAGCATGCACTGCGTCGTCAGGTAGATGTCGGTCGGGAACTGGTCGGTGTCCCAGCCCAGGAGCAGGTCACCCGTGTTGGCATCGATCGAGCCCAGGAAACCTTGGTGGCCGGCGTACTCCAACTCGTGCTGCATCGTGTGGCCGGCCAGCGTGGCGTGGTTCGTTTCGACGTTCATTTTCACGTGATCGGCCAGGCCGTAGCCGCGGAGGAAGTTGATACAGGCGGCGCAGTCGAAGTCGTACTGGTGCTTGGTCGGTTCTTTCGGCTTGGGTTCGAACAGGAACTGGCCGGTGAAGCCGATCTGGCGGGCATAATCGACGGCCATGTGCATGAAGCGCGCGAGATGGTCGAGCTCGCGCTTCATGTCGGTGTTCGCGAGGTTCATGTACCCTTCGCGCCCGCCCCAGAAAACGTAATTTGCGCCGCCCAGCTCCTTGGTGACTTCGAGCGCTTTTTTCACTTGCGAGGCGGCAAAAGCGAAGGCATCGGCGTTGGCGCTGGTCGCGGCGCCGTGCATGAACCGCGGGTTGCTGAACAAGTTGGCGGTGCCCCAGAGCAGCTTGATCCCGGTCCTTTGTTGCTGCTCCTTGAGCACCTTGACCACGGCGTCGAGGTTTTTGTTCGTTTCGGCCAGGCTCGCTCCCTCGGGGGCGACATCACGGTCGTGAAAGCAATAGAACTCGGCGCCCAGCTTCTCCATGAATTCGAACGCCACCTTGGCGCGGTTCTTGGCGTTCTCAACCGAG
>DATLQY010000178.1:0-30122 GCA_035534975.1 Pirellulales bacterium | reverse complement strand
TCCGAGCCGCCGTCGAAGAAACGATCGACCAACTGCCGACAACTCATGCCGAAAGCCTGGCCAGCCTTATGACGCTGAATTTCCAGCGATTTGAAAATGTCTCATTGATGGCCGCGTGAAGTATAAGAGGAGCACCATGTCGTTTGAATCGCTGTTGTCGTTGGTCGTTTTGGCGTTCCCCGTTACGATGCCGAATGCCGTCCGGACGGAAACCAAACCCCAGCCCACGTTGGAACTTCACGCAGTGGAACGTCTGATCATACAGCACACCAATGCCGAGCGAAAACGGTACGGGCTGGCTCCGCTCGTCGCCGACAAGCACTTGATCAAATCGGCACGCACCCATGCCACCTGGATGACCACCCGCCAGACGCTTACGCACACGAACCAGCCGGTAGCCGAGAACATCGCTTACGGCCAGGAATCGGCGGCGGAAGCGGTGCGGTCGTGGATGAATTCAGCGGGGCACCGGGCGAACATCCTGCACCGCGGCCACCGCCGGATCGGCGTCGCCGCGTTCGTCGCCCGAAATGGCCGGATCTATTGGTGCCAGCAGTTTCTGAGGTAATTCAGACGAACCGGTCAAGCTTGCGGCGAATGGCCATTCTGGTACCATCCGCCACGATTCATTCGTCGCTGTCACCGCGCGCCGCCGTGGAATTCCCGGCTGCGCCACATCGTATTCGGATTGGTAACGTGCAGTTCGCGGTCTGATCCGTTACCGTTCGGTTCGTGAGCGCACCAGAGCATGGTCCCGTCTCGCTGGAATGTCTGCTTGATCGCCGGACTGATGACCGGCTACGGTTGCGCCGGCGCACCCTCTTCGTACCGCTATAGCCGCTTCCACGCGCCCGATGCGCCGGACGACGCGCCGGCCAAGGTGGCCGTGGTCTACGGCACGCCTCGCAAGCGACTCGACCGCCTGGGACGGGCCTTGGGCGTGCGCGATCGGCTGCTGGCGCTGAATTCGAACGTCGACAAGCACGTGGCCTCGCCGGCCACGATCGGCAAGCTGAAAACCTACCTTGTCGAAAACGACCTGACCGACGTCAGGGTGTATGTGAACCACTACGACCCGAAATTACAGTGGCGGCGGTTGCGCAAGAATTCCCTGATCGGGCCCGGCTGGCGCTACACGATCGGAACGCTCGATATGCTCCATTACACGCTGCTGCCCGGACGGATCTTCGGCGGCGATTACTATTCTCCCTACACCAACAGCCTGTACGTCTACTCCGATGTGCCCGCCATCGTGCTGCACGAAGCGGCCTTCGCCAAGGACATCCATTCGCGGAAGCTGCGGGGGGCGTATGCGGCGGTGAACGAACTGCCGGTGGCCTCGTTGTGGCGCCATAGCCGCGGCATTCGCGACGTGCTGGGCTATGCGCGGGCCAAAAGCGATTGGGAGCTGGAGCGCTCGACGTACCACGTGTTGTACCCACGGACCGGCGTGGAAATCGCCACGGCCGGCGCGCCGCTGATGAGCGTGTGGTGGGGCGGACCATTGCTTGCTCTGGGCGGCGCCGCCGGAGGCCACGTCACCGGCCGCACGATCGCGGCGTACCACAGCTCGCGGCGCGAGGCCGGGCAACCGCCGGCCCCCGACGTGTCCGAAGTCCAAACGGCCAGCCATGAGGCCGCCATCGGCGAGCCGGCCCGCAACAACGTCATCCCGGCCGTCGCGAGCAACGAGCCGGATACCGCGTCGCCCCCCGCCCCCTTGGACCCGCCCGACGTCGCACGTCCGGCCGCGCCATCTTCGACGCTTCGATTGGCCGAACACGCCGACGACGACGTGCGGCCCCGGCCCACCGCGCGAGGAGAGCCCGCCGGGCACGGCCCGTTCGACTGGCTGGCTCCCGGGCCGGCGCCCTCGGCCGACGAAACGCCCCAGCAACTCTATGCGTTCCACGGTTATTCATCGTGGCGCGGCATCTCCGACGGCAGCGGACCGAACAACAATGGTTTCTTCTACGGCGCCAACTTCGGCACTCGATTGGGACAACTGAGCGATCGCACGGGGATCGGGGCGCAGATCGGCGGCAGCGGCGGCTTCTACGACCTCAATGGCCGCGCCTCGCCCTTCGAGTCGAATGAAATCGTGCAGCAGGGTTTCATCACGGCGGGCCTGTTCCGCCGCGCCGACGAGCTGACCAATTTCAGCGCCGGGGTGGCCTTCGACGGCATGTTCAACGATAACTTCGGCCAGTACGGGGCGTCGCCGTTCCTCGGACAATTGCGGTACCAGGTCGCCTACGCGCTGAACGATTGGCACGAGTTCGGCATGTGGGGCACCGTCCGCATGGCGGGCGAAACGCAAGACATCCTCGGACCGCTGTCGTTCCGCGCCGTCGACCAGTTCAATTTCTTCTGGCACCACAAGTTCGCCTTCGGCGCCGACGCCACGAGCTGGATCGGCTTTCCCGACCACACGAAGCTCGGCGGCAACGGCAGCCTGGGCAACTATATTTTTGGCGGCACTTTGACGGCGCCGCTGTCGCCGGCCTGGGCGGTTTATATGGACTTGCAGTACATGCCCCCCTCCGCGCACATCGGCAGCACGGCGGCGAAGGAGGAAAGCTTCTTCCTGGGAATCGGCCTCATGTTCTATCCGGGTCGAAACTCGCGTACCGCCAGCGTGAGCGGCAGCCGCTGGAGGCCCTATCTGCCGGTAGCCAACAACGGTTCGTTCATGGTCGATACGAACCGGACGTTTTAGGCGATAGGCCCCCACGCGGTCGAGAATGAGACATACACGGTGGCTGGGGCAGAGCCCGTGGGGTAGGTTTCCAACCTGCCATAGCGATGTGTCTGGCAGGTTGGAAACCTGCCCCACGAGCCGGGGCATCGCTAAGGCTCTGCCACCAGCCACCACTCCTAGCCAATCCTTCAAGCCGCCGCGCTTCTCAGTACGAGCGACGTGTTATGGCCGCCGAAGCCGAACGCGTTGGAAACGGCGATACGAACGACGCCCTGGCGCGCCGTGTTGGCCACGTGGTGCAGGTCGCACTGGGGATCGGGATGGTCCAAGTTGATGGTCGGCGGAATGGCGCGGTACCTGATCGCGGTCAGACAAGCGAGCGCTTCGATGGCGGCGGCCGCTCCCAATAACTGGCCCGTCATGCTCTTCGTCGAGCTGACGGGCACACGTCGAGTGTGCTGCCCGAGGACGGCTTGCAAGACGCGCGCTTCGCACGCGTCGCCCACCGGCGTCCCTGTCGCGTGCGCGTTGACGTAGTCGATTTCGTCTGGCGCGACACGCGCCGCTGCCAGGGCCTGGCGGACCGCGGCGGTCGCGTGGCTTGGGTCGGGGCTCGGGGTCACCAGGTGATGGGCATCGCTGGTCATGCCCACGGAAGCGACTTCAGCGTAGACCTCGCGGCCCTCGGCCCGCGCCCGATCGGCACACTCGAGGACGAACACGGCACCCCCCTCGCCGAGCACCATGCCGTCGCGGTCGCGATCGAAAGGACGCACGGCCGCGGAGGGCTGCTCGTTGCGCCGCGACAGCGCCCGCAGATTGCCAAAACTCGCCAGCGAGTACGGCGTGACTCCCATGTCACAGGCGCCCGCCAGGCAGACATCGACCCAACCTCTCCGCAGCCAATGGCCGGCGTGGGCCAAGGCATGATTACCGGAAGCGCATGCCGCCGCCACCGAGAGCGACGGCCCGGTCAGCTCGAGGGTTTCCCTGGTCGTGTCGATCGTCGCTCGACGCCGCGGCGTCGAATCGCAAAGCAGACTGCCGCCGCGCCGCGCATGGAAATCCCAGTGCGACATCCATTCCGCCGCCAGCCCGAGCACGATGCCGACTCGCGGGCTTTGCCGTTGGCCCCAAAGGCCGGCATCATGTAGCGCCTGGACGCAGCACGAGAGCACGCAGCGATCGAGCGGAAGAAAACCGTCATACGATGCCACGTCGAACTGCGGAGGACACGCCGGCAGGGTAAGCCGGCCGGCGATCCGGCAGGGGTGTTCGACGACGTCCAGATCGTCCACGGCCCGAATTCCGCTCTTGCCGGCCAGGAGGTTCTCGGAGATTTCCGCGAAACCGGTTCCCAGCGCGCTCAAGGCCCCAATTCCGGTGATCACGATGGCTTGATCGTCAATCATGATGAAGCTCGACGAACGATCAACGAATGGGAAACGCGGTTGGCACGGCCCGTGGTTCCATCGAGTGGCGCGAGTCGAAGGAACCATCATGCGCCGCCGTGCCGCGGCGATGAGATGTTGCCGCCGACATGCCGGTCCAATCGATGGCGATCCGAATTCCGCCGCTGGTCAGGCAAAGGCGCTCGCCCTGGCCTGCATGGGCTACCAGGTACTCCGTGAGGCCAAGCGACGCGGGTTTTTCAGGCGCCGCCGGCATACTGGGCGTTCGAATGGTCCGGGGCAGGCCGACTTCGATGCGGCCAATGGCGCGGGCGGACAGCGCCCGGGCTTCCCGACAGTTGACGACCGCCAAGACGACGGCCAGGCAAACCGCCTCGGAACCGGGCCGCGCGGTGCCGTCGAACGCGCTCTCGGGCGACCAGGCAGTGAACGCGATCCACGCGCCGGGACACTCCGCATCCTGCAGCAGGTTGGCCGCGGCGCAGAGGGCATGCGCCTCGTCGTCGGCCCCGGTACCGGCGCCGGCGCAAGGCCCATGGCTGTCGAGCGCAAGACTGATCGTGCTGGCGATCGCATGAGGCGTCGCGTTGGGGATCACCTGGACCGATACGCCCCACGGTCCGTCCACCCGGTACTTTTCGACCACGCCGGCGAAGGCGGCGCGTCCCAGGTGGCGCGATGAGGAAACGACCGCCCAGCGGCTGAAGTCCCGCGCCAGGGGGAAGTCGTCGACGGCCTGCGACAGGGCCACCAACGACGCCAAGGTTTGCTCATCGCTGTGCTTGAGCAATTGGGGCCGCAAGACGGCGAACTTTTCGATCGACCGCCGGCGGACGTCGGCCAATTCAGGCAAGGCCATGCAGGCGGTGCCTTGGGCCACGATCGCAAGCTCGATGTTTTCGCCGGCCGCGGGGGCTGAAGGGCGCGTGATCATCATGCTTCCATCCGGGGTAACGTCAACGCGTCGCGGTCCGCGCCGCGCCGCGGCTGATTCGTACCAATCGCAGTTCCGTGGGGTAACCGTCTTCGATCGTCTTCTGGCCCACGATTCGGTCCTGGTCGTCGAACCACAAATCGGCTTCGATATCACCACTCACGCGAAAATGCGCACAGTCGATTCGCCGCCGATCGACCATCACCTGCTCCGCTGGGAGCGATTCGATCTCGACGGAATGGACCGTGCCCCGGTCGGCATTCATGAACGACTGCTTCGAACGTCGCGACACGTCGGGAGCGCGCCAGTAATTAGTCGTCATGTCGATCAGAGGCGCCGTTCGGGCCTTGTCATTGGCTTCGATCGTCGAGCCGCGTACACCGACCCGGGCCCGGACGAGAAAGTTCTTGCCGTCGTCGGTGGCACGGTTCTCGGTCGATACCAACCGCCCTTCTCGCCAGGTTTCCCGTCCGTGGAACTCGTAGCGATAGACGTAGACGAAATAATCGAGCTTCACACTCGCCTCGGTGTCCACCCGCGTCGCGCCGTCGGCGGTTTCCGTGATCCGGATCGTGCTTTTTCCGGCGGGCTTGTCTTTGACGAGAATCTCGAACTCACGGAGCTCCTCGGTCACCACGGGGGCCGTCTGGCCGTCCGCCGCCTGGACGAAAAGGCAGGTCAAGCAGAACAAAGACCCCGCGGCGCTTGACCTCGTTACGGAGAGGACCCTCATGGTGCTTCCCGGCGATGAAGGTGGAATTGGGTGAGTTCGCGGCCGGAGTATAAACGGCCCCTGTCGATCGCCGCAATCTCAACTCGCCAAGTAAGCCCGGGGCGGTCCGGCGTTTGTGTGGCGGGTCGCGCCAATTCTGTAGGGAACGCCCTCCGTGGCGTTCCGTGTTCCGCCCAAAGACGTCGCAGAAGCTTCACGGAACGCCACGGAGGGCGTTCCCTTCCTGTGCAAACGAGTCGATTCACCCAGGAATGGGGTGCATGTGGAACTGCAATTGCCAAATTCGGCGAAAAATGGTTAACTCCGCGTTCGTTCCGGGACTTCTCTTGAACCTTTGCCGAGCCCTTCAACATGAATCGTGAAACCATTCGCGGCGATCTAAAACAGATTTTTGAGCAGGAAACAGGCGAGAGCCTGGAGGCTCTGCGGGACGATGCGGTGTTGGCGAAGGACTTCGCGCTGGATTCGGTCGACATGGTCAGCCTGCTGATGCGCCTGGAGGGACATTTTCATGTGCGCTTGACGAACGACGAGCTGGCCGAGAGTCCCACGGTCGGCGCGCTGATCGATCTGGTCCGGATGAAGCTCGCCGAACCGGCATGCCAGACCGCTTGACGGCCAAATCTCAGGCCGCGCCCCGCCCGTAGTCGACGGGCTGAAGTGACGTGGACCTTGGGCGCGACGCGGATTCCGCGGTCGGCAGCCTGACGATCTCCTTCAACTCGCCAAATGCCGCCACCAGCCCGTCGATGGCCGCCGGCGTGTGGTTGGCGTTGACCTGCACGCGCAGCACTCCGGCATGGTACGGCACGGCGGGAAAAACTACCGACTGCACATAGTACCCCTGATCGAACAAGAACTTGCCCGCGCGGAACGTGTCTTCTTCGTCACCCACGAGCACCGACGCGATCGGTGAATGGCCGCCGAGCACGACCAGGCCTTCGTGGGCCAGTCCCTGGACCATTCGCCGGATGTTATCGTCGAGTTGCGCGCGGAGCGCGTGGTATTCCTGCGAGCAGAGAATGTCGATCACCGCGGAGGCGGCCTCCAGGTAGGGTGGGGGCACGGGACCACCGAAGATGTAAGTGCTCGACCGCATTTTCAGCAGTCGTTTGATCTCGCGCGTGCAGGCGACGAACGCTCCGAAAACTGAACAGGCCTTGGAAAAACAACCCACGACGATCGTATTGTCGTAGCTTCCCAGCGCTTCCAGCACGGTCCCACGACCGTGGTCACCCGCCACGGCGGTCGCGTGGGCATCGTCGATGTAAAGCACCGCGTCGTGACGCCTGGCGACGGCGTTCAATCCGGCCATGTCGGCAATGGCCCCGCTCATGCTGTACACGCCGTCGATCGCGATCACGGCGGTCCGGTAGGGTTTCGATTCGACGAGCGCCTGCTCGAGGGCCGCCGGGTCGTTGTGCGCGAAGGGTACGACCCTCACGCCGTTGGCCCGCGCGATCTTGGTGCCTTCCTGGATCGAATTGTGCGCGAACTCGTCGATCGCGATGATGTCTTTTGGCTCGACCAATCCCGGCAGCACGCCGACATTGGCGAGCGTGACGGAGGGGAAGATCAGGGCCGCCTCAGTCCCCATCCAGCGCGCGATTCGCGACTCGAGGTCAATTTCCGCCTGGCAGACGGCAAAGGCCCGTGAGGCCCCAAACTGCGTGCCCCATCGCCTCGTCCCGCGAACCAGCGCGTCGGCGACTTTGGGGTGTTGGTCGAGACCCAAGAAGCTGTCGAACCCGAAATTGACCACCTCCCGCCCGGCGACGCGCATTTCGCGGCGCGGCCCGACATCCGCGACGGCCAGCTCTTTGAGATGGATCGAGCCGAGTGGGCCATTCGAACCGAACCGGCCATCCATCTGTTCGAAGAACCTGACGAGCTTACTCTGCCGGAGGCCGTGTACCAGACCATCCAGGGGTGACGAATTGGCCATCGGCATGGTTACCTCCTTGTAACACCGCAGTGGACGATACCTTGCTTCGATACCTAAGACAAGCCGAGCCATTTCGATTCAACGCCCAATCGCGGCGGACGCGGCCGCGACGCGGGGTTTTTCGACGCCTGGCCGGGAGGGCACAGCACGCCGAAATGATACCTCGTCGGCGCCGGCGGCGATTGGCCGCTCGTCGCCGCTGCGGTGCAGCCAAGGCAACCGCAGAACGTCGAATAGCATCGGGACGGCGTGTCGCCGCACCGACAACGACGAGCCGTACTCATTGACCAGCGTGACCGGCACCCGCCGAAACGGCAACTGCAGTCGGTGACAAAGCCAGACGACTTCGGCGTCGAAGGCGAAGCCATCGAGCCTGGTGCGCGAGAAGATGCTCCGTGCCGCACCTTTGCCGAACACCTTCAGGCCGCACTGCGTGTCGGTCACCCGCCGCGAAACCAGCCGGCGAGTGAGCCGTCGGAACGCGAAACTGGCCGCGCTGCGCGTCAGCCGCCGCGGCGCGTGGTTTGCGGCACCCGGCACGTCGCGGGCGCCGAAGACGACCTCACAACGGCCGGCGCAGACCCATTCGTAGGCCGTTCTCAGGGCCCGCAAGTCGTAAGGCAAGTCGGCGTCGGTGAACGCGACGACGCGGCCGGTGGCGGCCAGTACGCCGCGTCGGACGGCGGCCCCCTTGCCGCGCGGTTCCGTCATGAGCGTGGAGAATCGCGGCCCGAAGTCGCCGGCCACGCGGGCAGTGCCGTCGTCGCTGCCGTCGTCGACCACCAGTACGCGGTAGTCGACACCCCATGCCTCGAGCCAGCATGCCAACGCCGTCAGCGTGGCGGGCAACCGCGCCGCTTCATTGTAGGCCGGTATGACCACGGTCAAGTCGTGGTCGCCCTGCACCGCCCCTTCCACCGCCGCGAGCGAGGGCGTCACGGTAACGCCGGCCGGCCTCGGCCGCGGCACGACCCTCTGCCGAGCGCGCCTCGGTCGTCGGCGGCCCGCCACGATTTCACCCACCACGTACACCAGCACCAACGACGACATGAGCGGACTCAGCCAGAAATTCGGACCGCCACTCAGTTCGTAGCTGCCGGCGATGCCGAACACCGCCAACGCCATCAGCCAGCCGACTGCGCGGCGGTGGTCGCGGACCAGGCCCACGGCCGCCAGCCCCCCTAACGATGGAGCGAGCAACACATAGCTGTTGTTCTCCGCCCGCGGGTTGAAAAGCGTCAGATAGGCGGCCGTCAAAGTAAGGCATACGAGGGCTGTCCGTGCGGAATTTCGTCGCCGCCGAGTCCACAGGCACACCAGCGGCAAAAGCGCCAGCGCCGCGGTCCTGGTAGCCGTTTGGACTCCCATCGGGGCCTGCCAACCGAGTGACGACACCAGGCCGAACAGATCGGCGTGGGGATTCGCCGCCCCGGGCTGACTGGCGGACAGCAGTTTTTCGAGGCAGCAATTGTACTGTTCGACGACATAGGAAGGGTGTTGCGTCGCGAACGGACTCAGCGCGACCACGATGAGCCCGACGGCCAGTGGCCTGAGCACCCTGGGGTACGCCACGACCGCCACCACGATTGGCACCGCCATCAGGGGTTTCAGCGCGACCCCCAGGCACAACCAGCAGACGGCCGTGTTCCAACGCCGAGTGGCCAACGACACGAAGGCCAGCGTCATCATCGCGACCAGTACCAGGTTCATTTGCCCGTTGCGCGCGCTCGACAAGGCGGTCGGAATGGCGAAAAGGGTGACGAGCGAAAACAGGCTCGGCCTGGCGCGTTGGCCCAGCAGCAGTGCCAGTCTCCAGCCCGCCGTCGCGAAGATCCCAATGCCGACGACGCGCCAAAGCAACTCGCCCCAGGGGTGCGCAAGGTAGGTGAACGGGGCAAACAGGATGGCGGCCTGCGGCAGGTACAGGAACCCATGCACACCTTCCTGGTAGATCGGCGCACCCGCAAACCAAGCGCGGCAGGCCTCGCGGTAGTTGTGCGTGACCGTGCGGGGTTTGTAGAGCACGATCGCGACGGCCAAAACAGCGAGCAACCCCCATACCGACCAGGCCCAGGGCGGGGTCAATCGCGGCAGCCAACGGCTTAGAGTGCGTGCTTCCCGGGCACACGATCGATTCATCGGTTCTTCGCTGCTTGTTTTCAAGAAAACGGGCACATTTTGTTGGCGCGGCCGGCAATATAAACCGATTGCCGCGCAGCTTCCAACACCACTTTTCGCTGGTTTCCAACGGCGCGGGAACCGGCGTTCGCCAAGTTGCCTTTCGCTGAAGCGAAAGGGCGCTCTTTCGCTCCAGCGAAAGGCGACATTACGACGACTGGAATGCGGCCGCATTCGATCCAGAGACTAACGCGAAACTTCAGAGGGCAAGCCCCTGGCCTCTTACGAAGAAACCCGTAATTGCCCAGCAATCCCATTTCGCCACAAGCGACCAGAAGATGTTTACTAATGGCGGATCCCCCCGTCCGTCACGTCCCATGCCAGATGGAGCGCCTTCAAAACACGGATGAAGAGGAAGCCGAGATCCAACTCGAACCAACGGACGCCGAAGTTGGCCGACCGTGGGAAGGCATGATGGTTGTTGTGCCATCCTTCGCCCAGGGCCACCAGTGCCAGCCACCAACAATTGGCCGAGCGATCTTTGGTCCGGAAATTGGTGTAACCCCAAGTATGCGACGCACTGTTGACCAACCAGGCAAGCTGGTGCAGTGCCGCGACTCGGACGAACACGCCATAGACGGCCCACGACATCCCTAAGCCAGGCCCGAGCGCCTCGCCGGCCACATAGAGCGCCGCGAAAAGCGACATTTGGAGACCGATCGACCAGTCTTCGAGGAAAATCATGTACGGGTCGGCGTACAGGTCCCTCACGTAGCGCTCTTTGATCGGCCGGACTGCCACCCGTGCGTCGTATTGGAAGAGCCAGAGGAAATGGGCCCGCCAAAAACTGTCTTTCGGCGTGTGAGGATCGCCCTCGGTGTCGGCGTGAGCATGATGCATCCGGTGCAGTGCGACCCAATCGACCACGCCGCCCTGAAACGCCAAAGCCCCCAGCGTCGCCAGCATGCGCTTCAACAAAAGGTACGTGGAAAAGCTGCGGTGAGTCAGAAGCCGGTGCAGGCCGACCGTGACTCCCACACCGGTCAGGACAAGCAGCGACACCGCAACCAGGACACCGGAAACCGAGAAACAGAAGGGCGCCAATACCAATCCCGAATACGTCAGCAAGATGGGCAAGAACCGTTTATGAAAAAGCCATCGCCCGCGTTGCCACGAAGTTTGGGAGGGTGCGTTCACTTTTCTTGACTCCCCGTCATGAAAATCACTACAGCGGACTCACAGCCTCGTACGACGCTTGAATACGACGCCGCGGTGCGATCCCAATCCCCGGTGTGGATTTCGGCTCTTCCTGCATCAACGTTTGCGATGGCGTCCGTACGCCGGAGGCAAACCATTCGCCCAACGGGCTGCAGAGCAGCGCGGGAGTAATCAGCAGGTCGTTCAATAGCGTGCATGTGACCAACGAGGCCAACAACAGGCCGAACTCGGCCGTGGGCTTGAACGGACTCAACAGCAGCACGCCCAAACCAAGGCCCGCGACCAGCGTGGCGTCGATCATGGCCCGATGGCAAATTCGCAGCGCATGCTCGACCGCGTCGTGCCGCGACGCCGCCGGATACTGCAACCGGTACGCGCGGAAATGCGCGACGAGGTGCAGCGTGTTGTCCAATGCCAGCCCCAGCGCGATGCTGGCCGTCGTGAGCGTGGCGACGTTGATCGGCCGATCGAGCCAACCCAGCAAACCGAACAAGGTCGCGACCGGTGCGACATTGGGCACGAGCGCCACCAAGGCCGCCGGCAATGACCGGAAATGAACGCCGAGCACCGGCACGAGAGTAAACACAGCGCCTAGAAAGCTCATCAAGAGGCTCCGGAATATCTCTCTCTGGGCGGTAATCAACAGCGGAACGAGCCCTGTGATTTCGACTCGCGCCTGGCCGCCAAGGAGCTCGCCGATCTCGGCAACGATGGTCTCCAGATCCTCGGAATGTCCGCTGTCGACCGCCGCGGTAATGCGCCAACGCCGGCCGTCGGCTGAGACCATGCTGGCCGATTGCCGCCGCCACCCATCGCTCGCCGCCAACTCTTCGACGATCGTTGCGGCCGCCTCGAGGTCCGGCCCGAAGGCCTCGGCCAAACCGGAAACGTTTTCCACCAGCGGGTGCCGCCGCAGTGCCGCCGTGGCTTCGCGGACGATTTTCAAGCGCGCTTGCCAATCGAGCTCGGGCGGTGTCTCGACCACCACTTCCACGGGCAACAGCCCGCACAGGCGACGTTCGATCAGCCGATAGTCGGCGAGCGTCGCGGAATGGCTCGGCAGAAACGTGAGGGCATCGGCTTCGCCGCGCAGACGCCAAAGGCCGATGCATGCCATCGCGCAGGCGACCGCGCCCCACAGCAGCTTCGCACGCCAGGCCCGCGGATGCAGCCACAGCGGCAGGCCGCCGGCCGTCGATGGGCGGTCGCGGCGGCGTTCACCGACCAACAGCGACGGTATGTAGATGTAGGTGACGAACATCGCGATCATCGTGCCGACGGCCGACCAGACGCCAAAGGCTCGAACGGGGGCGAACCGGCTCGTGGCCAACGAGCCGGCGCCGATGGCGGAGGTAAGGGCCGAGAAAAGGGTCGGCATGAACGTCCTTGCCACCGCGTGGCCGACGGCACATCGAGCGTCGGGAGCGGCCATCCATTGATGTATCAGATGGATGCCGAACGACAGGTTCAGCACGAGCAGCATGGGCGGCAGCGCGACAAGAAACATGTTCATCGTCGTGCCGCAGGCGGCCATCAGCCCCACCGTGACGAAGGTGCTCCAGCCGGAGCAAAAGAGCACCATCAAGGCGAGCGACAGCCGTCCCAGCAGCCACCACAAGAGACCAAAGACGAGCGCTCCACTGACAGGCAGCATCATCAGGAGCGATCGCGTGGCCCAGCGGTCGAGCGCGACGTTGACCACCGGCGCGCCGCCCCAATGGAGCTGGCCGCGGCGAAAACCGGCTTTGATGGCGAGCGACTCGAGGTGCTGGAGCAGCCAGGCCCGGTCGGCGATCGGCTGCGACTTGAGCGGAATGAAGATCGCCGTGAAAGCGGGATGCCGGCCCGTCAGCGGCGCGAACGACGACGCCTGGACGGTGTCTTCAGATCCGGAAAGGGCCGCTTGCACTTCGAAAACGCGCTGTGGGGTCCAGCACTGCAACACGACGCGCGTGCGGTCGATTTGTTCGGCCAGCGGCTCCAATCGCGGATCGTCGGCCTCGCAATCGTCGAGGGCCAGCAGCACGAATTCGCTTGTGCCGAATTCGCGGCAAAAGGCGCGAAATCTCGCCAATTCCGCGTCGCCGTCACCCAACCAGGTTTCAATGGCGTTATCGCTCCGTAGCCGCAGGAAGAAGTAGGGCGCCGGCAGCGCCACGAGCAACACGACGGCGTAGATCGCCGCCTGCCAACGCTCGTACCAGGCTTGAATGGTTTCGCTGCGCATGTGGTCCCGTTTGGAGCAGCGATACCGCCGCCTTTAGAGCACGCCTGGAGGCAGTCGCAGATAACGGTGGTAGTTTTCGGGATCTTTCCAGCGGCTTTGGTCGAAGTGCAACAAGATCTGATCGTCGCGCCGCGGATGGCCGGCGTCGTCGGTGCCGATCCACATGAAGATGAATCGCTCCAGCCGATCGGCGCCCCACACTTGCTCGTCGTTCGCGTGGTTGAAGATGGCCGCGGTTTCTCCACTGTCGGCGATGGGCGCGGCGGTCAGTTCGTCATACGCGGCGAGCCGATAGGGACGCACGGCGCCCGCCTCGCGCGGCCACTGAAAACCGGCCGAGGGGAGCAGGCCCACCACCCGGTGTTCGCCGCCGCTGACGAACACGACGGGGGGACCGGGATGGTCCGGCGGCGTATCGACGACGCCCGCCACCTCCCAGTCGATTTTATGGGGCGTCGATTTTTCGACCACGAACTTCTTGCCCGATTCGGGTTGGCCGAATGCGGCGCGGGCGGCGGCCTCGACGCGGGCCTCGACGAATACTTTGTGGTAACAGCCGCAGGCCAGGACGGTTTCGTACATGATCGGCTGGTGATTTCGATCGAGAGTGATCCGCACCACGCCGCTGTCGATATCGGCGGCTTCGATGTCGATTTTCTTGGTCCGCGGACGGCGCGGGTACCAAACCACGTAGGTCAGTTGCAGGTGCTCGTGGTCGCCCAGCCGCCGTTGATCTTCGATCACGTAGACGGTCGGCTGCGCGACGTCGATTCGAGTCACGAGTTTTCCGTTCGACTTCCGCTCGAGCGTGGCGCGGCCGATCGAGTCGTCGTCGTGCGACCAGTGGTAGGGCGAATCTTTGTGTTCATGCGTGGGGCCATATCCCTGCACGTAGATCGGTGCGTAGTACATCGCCAAGTCCCGCGGCGCCACCGTGGCCAGTTGCGCCGGGCTCAACGGCGGCCGCGGCTGGCCCATGGCGTATGCCACGCCCTGGTCGCCGACGGCCGCCAGCGGCCGGCTCAAGGCATCGGGACCCAGCATGGGCCAGGTCACGTTGCAGCCGGCCGCGGCAGCCATCGTGACGAGCACGAACCATCCAACTTTCACGTGTCGTGAGCGCATGCGATTCACCGGCGGGCCGTTTTGCGAGATGACTGATCGTTCAGGCCCCAATCGTAGTCGAGGTACTTGACGTGCACGTCCTTCAAGCGGGCAAGGCGGGCGGCATCCTTGGGCAGGTACTCGGCCAGCGAGGCCAGGCCCGCTTTCGGCGAATCGCCGAAATCTTCCTTGAACCAGTCCAGGATCGCCGACACTTCGATCGTCTTTGCCGCGGCGTCGACTTTGATGTTCTTCGAGTGCGAGAAAAAGTCTCGCGTGTTCTCGGCGAGCTGCTCGTCGAGTTGGTCGGCGGCGTAAGCTTCGTTGCGCAGCCGCGGGCAGCCGACCGACGCGCAGACGATGGCGAAATGAATGCGATTTTCGCCCGCCTTGCGCAGAATCTTGTGCTCGATCGTGTCGAGCGAGTAGCTTTCGCGACCCACGACCAGCAGAAGGTCGTGCCAGATGTTGTAGCCCAACACCTTGGCCGTATGGTTGCGGATGCTGGTGGTGGGGTACTCGCGGAGGATGCCGCGGACCGTGACGGCGTTGTAGGCGTTGATCCAGAAGGCGAGCAAGCCTTCCCGCGACGATTCCAGATCGGGGTCGCCGGTGCTCAACGTGGCCAGGTAACCGTCGAGCCTGGCGACATCGGCCGACGACGCCTGCCAAGCGGCGTAGGCGACGTAGCCTTCCTTGTCGCAGTACTTTTGCAGCAGCGCGTTCCAGGCCGAATGATCGACCTCGTCCAGCGCAACATGCTTGCGGGCCTCTTTACCGACGGTCACTTTGGTGCCCCCTTGCGCCGCCGTCGGACAGGCGGCGAGGCAACCGGCAAACAACACCCAGGCGAGGTTCTTCATCGTAGCTCCTTCCATTCTCGGGGAAAAAATGTCACTCAACCGGCGCCAGACGCGGCACATGTTCGCCGAGCCAGGCGGCCAGTTCCAACAACGCACTTTCCTCAACCACCAAGGGGGGCATCAGGGTCAATACATTCCGGTCCGGACCGGTGCGCCCGGCGAGGTAGCCGGCGTCCTTGAGCGATTCGAGCAAGCGGCCCAGTTCATCCGGGGCCGGCCGGCCGTCGGGGCGGACCAACTCGACGCCCAACATCAAACCCGCGCCGCGGATTTCACCGACCCAGCCACAGCCGTCCAGCCCCCGGCGGAGCTCCTCGCGGAGCACAGCCCCCAACCGTTCGGCGCGCGGCCCTAACAGGTCACGCTCGTGAATTTCGATGACGGCCAGCGCCGCCGCGCAGCTCAGCGGATTGCCGCCGAACGTGCTGGCACCCGGCCGGACGTAGGCGGCGGCCAGCTCGTCGGTGGTCACAGCGGCCGCGATCGGCCAGCCGTTACCCAGCGCCTTGGCCACCGTCATGATGTCGGGCGTGACGTTCCAGCGCTGGCCGGCGAACCAGCGGCCCGTGCGATTCAAGCCGGTCTGCACCTCGTCGAAGATCAAGAGCGTGCCGTGTCGGCGGCAGATTTCCCGCAAGTGTGGGAAGAACCCCGCCGGAGGCACGACGATTCCTCCGTTGCCCTGCACGGGCTCGACGATCACCGCCGCCACCGAGCGGCGCCGCAGCAGACGCTCGACTTCGTCGAGCGAGTCGTGATGGTTGGGCGCCGGGGCATGATGAAACGTGGCCAGCAATTCAGGGTCGGTGCGCCACATGGGCAAACCCGTGGCCGACATGGCGGCCTTCGTACGGCCATGCAGCCCGCGGCTGAAGGCCACGAATTCGCTTCGTCCGGTTGCCAGCGTGGCCAGCAGCATTGCCGCTTCATTGGCCTCACTGCCGCTGGCGCAGAAGAAGCTGCGGTCGAGCCCCGCGGGAGTCACCTCCGACAGCCTTTCGGCCAGCTCCCAGACCGGCTCGGTCAGGTAGACGCTCGTCGTGTGCTGCAAGCAAACGGCCTGTTCCATCACTGCGGCCAGGATTTCCGGATGGCTGTGGCCGGCGTTCATCACGCCCACGCCGCTGTAGCAGTCGAGGTAGCGCCGGCCCGCGCGATCGAACAGCCAGGCCCGCTCGCCGCGCACGATCACCGGCGGATCCTGGTAAAAGTGGTAGACGCAGGGCCAGGAGTGCCGCCGCTTCCGGTCGAGCACTTGGGCTGTGGTTTCGCAATCGGCGTGTGACATCATGGCGAGCATGGCTTTTTCCTTTCAACGACCCGACAAAGGTGCAAATCGAGGTTGGCGAACGGTTTCGTGGGGCAGGTTTCCAACCTGACTAACAAACTTCTATGGCAGGTTGGAAACCTGCCCCACGGGGTCATCTTGCACTCTTGGCGGGTGGCTGTTTCCTTTCGGTGTCGCGCTACACAGTCGTCGCCAATTCCGCCTCTCTCAGGGCCAGCATCGCCTCGCGGCTGCTTTGCGGCGAGCCCTCGACGACGTCGATCCGCGGCAGCGAAGGGGCGATTCCGTACTCGACCAACAGTAGGAAAAGCACGCCCAGCGCCATGCGCGCGTCGTCGGGCAGGCTTACGCTATCGGCATTGGCGAACATCGATACGTGCCGGGCGCCGCAACCGCCTTCCTCGCCGCGGCCGAAACGGCAGGCCCACGACAGTGCCTCCTGGCGGTGATTCAAGGCGAACACCAGGCTTTGCCGCGTGATGTCGCACAAGGCGCCGGCCGCCTGGTCGTCGAAACGGCGACTCACGACGTTCAGCCCGACCGGCAGCGGCAGTCCCGTCCGATCGCACCACAACGCACCCAGGTCGGCCACGGCGTGCAGCCCTTTCTTTGGATAGTAGAGCAACTCTTCGTGGATCATGACGCCCGCGTCGAGCTTGCCGGCCGCCACGGCGTCGGCGATCAGGTCGAAACGCATTTCGACCAGCTCGGCTTGCGGGCACGACCACCGTGCCAGGAAGCCGCCGGTCGTGGGCAGACCGGCGACGCCAATGCGGCGGCTCTGCACGTCGGCGAGGTCGTGAAATCGCCGGCTGACCAGCACCGGACCGTAGCCGCGGCCAACGCTAGCGCCGACGCTCAGAATCCGATAGTGTTCGGCCAGCTCCGGGTAGGCCACCGACGAAATGGCGGTCACGTCGAACCGCCGCCGGCGTGCGGCGCGGTTGAGCGCGATGATGTGGTCGGTGTGAAAAGAGAAGTTGAAGTCCGGGCTCGGCAGGCGGCCCGTCTCCAAAGCATAGTAGTAAAATGCGTCGTCGCTGTCGGGCGTGTAGGCGATCGAAACTTGTCGTGCCATTTTCAGTCTCCGTACTGAGGTAGGTACTACGAACGGATCGGTTCGGCACCAACCCGCAGCAAAAGCAAGGCAACCAACCGTGACCCTGTTCAATAGATTCCGATTTTCAGCTCCGGCCGCGGCGCGGGGGGCGGACCGGGATCGCGCAGCCCGCAACCGCTGAAGCCCATCGAGCGGGCCGCCGTCGAAGGGGGAACCAACTCGGCCCAATCGCGCTCTTCCATGCCGATCAGCAGCATCGAGCGATCGAACCGGTGGAAGACCACTCGTCCTCGTCTTTCCGCGGTTTCGGCTTCGCCCGGCAGCACCTCGAACACCAATCGCGGCCCGCACGGAAAATAGTCGATCTTCTTGCGGGGAACGTCTTCGACCTCCATCGCGCAGCCGAAGAGCGAGTTGCCGTAGCCCGAAAGGTGGACCGCGCGCGGAAAGAGCAAGCGGAATTCATTCAGCTCGTCGGGCGAGACGGGCAGGCCGCCGTAATGCACCCCGCGGATCGCTTCGCGCCGCGCATCATCGAGCCGTTGGGCCAGCCCGCGCAGCACCGGCGGGGTGGCGAACACGACGCGAATCACTTCGCGCTCGACGCAGCGCAGCGCCTGATCCAACACGTGCTCCAGATAGCGTCGCGCCGCCAGGCTGCCGGAGGCAATCTGCTTGGCCCAGCGGGGGTCGAAATCGACGAACCAGGGAGGCGGGCTATCGAGCTCACGGGCCAGCCGCCTCGCGGCCAGGCCGATCACGTGCGGCCCGGAGGGTCCGAGGAATAGCCAGCCCTCGCCGCGAGGAAATGCCGTGCGGTCGGCGACTTCCAGGAACGGCGCCACGAACGCCTCGTAAAACTCGTCTTCGCTAAAGGCCGTCGGCAACGGCGGTCCGCTCGTGCCGCCGGTCTCGCCGGTGACGAATTCCGCGCGCCGGTTCCACAACCCGCGCGGCACGAAATCCCAGACGCTACGGCCGCGCAGTTCGGCCGGCGAAGTTCGTCCCAGCAGGTGCAGCTCGCTGATCGAACGCACTTCGCGGCGCAGATCGCGGCCGAGCGATTCCTGGCGCGCCAGCCAGAAGGCGCTGCCGTGCCGCGGGTGCAGGTGCAAGTCGAGCGCGATCCGCAGGCGATCGTCGCGGGCGCAATCTTGTGCGGCGAGCGCCGAGGCAGTCCCGAGCATTTCAGTTTCCTCCGTCCAACGAATGTTCGTGGCTTACGCGCTGAAGGAACGGCAAGAGGTTCTCGATGAGCCACGGCTCACACCCCCGGAAAAAATGATCGTCCAGATCCGCCAGCCGGCACTCCTTCGGCTCGCACCAACGGTCCGCTGCCGCCACGAGCGCGGTCTCGCCCGAGGCAAAATCGTTACTCGCGGCCAAGACCAGTTTGGGCAGCGTCAGCCGTTCGAGCGGCGCGTAGTCGTGCCGCGCCACGGTCGGCGCGATCGCCGCCAGGCAAGCGGCTCGTCCACCCTGGTCGAGCCAGTCGCACGACACCGCGCAGCCGAAGCTGTACCCGACCAATGCCAAGGGCACCGACGACGCCGCGCCGCGCGCGAACCGCACCGCCGCGTCGAGATCGCGCCAGCGATCGGACTCGTCGGCCAAACGCGAAGTCGTCCAGAATTCGTCGAGCCGTCGTGGATCGTCGCACCGCTCGCCCGTGCTGTCACCGACGCCCTGGTAGTTGAATCGGAGCGTCAGACAACCGGCGGCGGCGAGATGTTCGCCCACCGCGCTGACGACATTGTTGTGCATATCGCCGCCCAACAGCGGGTGCGGTCCCACGACCACGACGGCCGACCAGGCGTCGCCGATGGCCGGATACGAAAGCAACCCTTCCAGGCCGCCGCCGGCCAGCGGCAATCGTACGCATTCGGTCACCGTGGGCGCGGACAGATCAAGCAGCATGTTTCGCCTCCGCGCTGGCGGGAATGTAGGGGAATTCTTCGATGAATTGTCCGAACAACATCGCCAGCTTGAGACCGGCCTCGATGTTGCCGCGGATGTCGACCTGTCGTTGAAGAAACGCCTGTTGAGGCTTGAGCCGCCCGGTGACCACACGGCCAAAAGTCTCGCTGCTGGCCGCGTAGACGACGTCGCTTTTCGCCTCGGCGCCGCGCGTCACCCGCCGCACCGCTCCCTGGTCGATCACGCAAGTCCAGACGCCGCCGCCGGGTCCGCTGAGTTGAAATCTCACCGAGGCCGAAACCTGTGTGACCTGGGCAATCGACGAACGCGGGGCGAATTGCGGCAGAAATCGTTCCAGGTATTCGCCGCAGGGAAAACCAGCCATTGTTTGGCCCTTAGGCCCTCGCAGGCCCTGCGGCTTTCGCCCCCAACGGTCGCGGTCGGCAAATTGCAATAGGCGCACCAGCGCGGCGCTATCGGTCCGTGGGCACGGGCAATCGCCAAAATCGGCCACGAACCTCCGCCGATCGAAGCGCGGCTCGCCGCGCCAATAGGGCGTCAGGTCGAGCAGGCACTTGTAGAACCATCGCTCGGCCGCGCTGCGGCTGTCGTCGGGCAGCGCGGAAGCAAACGTCAAACCGGAGCAGTTCCAATGTTCATGGACGGAGGTGACGATCTCGGCGGTCGTCGTGGGTGTCGCGGGAGTGAGATGGTAGGCGCCGTGGCACCGCCGCGGAGGATCGACCGCCGCCGTGATGACTCGCGCCGCCCAATCGACCGGGACCAGGTTGCGTTCGGTTTGCGCGTCGATGTCCAATCGCAGGTCGATTTGGCGGTGGCCGTCCGAGCTCATGTTAGCCTGCCGGGCCAATGCGCCCAGCGCCCGTAGCGGCACATAAGTGCCGCGGTAGCTGCTCGTCCGGCCGCTGTGGTGTTCGCCCAGCACGGTCCCCGGCCGCATGATCGAGAGCCGCAAACCGTCTTCGGCCGCGGAGCTTCGCAAGTACTCTTCGCCCTTCCATTTGCTGGCTTCGTACGCGTTGCGGAACGTTCGGGGGCGAAGGCCGTCCTCGGCGACCGGCCCCCGTTGCATACCGGCAACGTATGCGGTGCTGACTTGGATCCAATGCCGCAGGCTGCCGCCGCGGGTTGCCTCCCAAAGGCGCCGAGTACCCTCGACGTTGGTTTGCGCCGGTTCGCCGTCGTCGGTGGCGTCGAAGTCGACGCACGCCGCGGCGTGAATCAGCGTCGAACATTGCCGCAGACGGTCGGCCGCGGCCTGATCGAGGCCCAGGTCTCGCCGGCCCAGGTCGATCGGCAGAACGGTCAACGCCGCCGCCGTGGGCGGCGCCGCGCCGTCGTCGAGGCCTTTCAATGTGGCCGCCACGCGGTCGGCCGCCGAAGCGCCCGCGCCGGCACGGGCCAATGCCACAACCTGGTGGCCGGCTGCCAGCAGTCCGCGCAGGACATAACCGCCGACGAAGCCTGTCGCGCCCGAGAGTACAATCCGTTGACTCACGATCGGCGGTTCTCCAAGAGTTCTGTCCGATGCGCGAGATAAACGTTCGATCTGACTTTTGGCGCGCGCGAAATTCGTGACGATTCATGGAATGTAAGTGAAATGTGCTCCGTCGCGCTCAATGCGCGGCAAAATCGCGCGCAATCGGCTTGCTAGCGGGAAATCGCCGCACGAGCGCGTCGTGGTGCGCCAGCGGACCCGGAATGCGAAGCTAGCACGGGATTCCGCGAAGAAGGGCGTGCCTTTTACCTGGCTTGCCGGTGTCGTGCAATGCCAGTTTACGGCGAGATTCAAGTGGTCACCTCGCCAATATGGCCCGAATTCCGGCGAATTCGGCTACTGCTTGGAAGACGGTGCTCGTCTTACCAGGTCGTCTCCAGGAACACTTCCATCAGCACGGTTTGCATCGCCAGAAGCGCCAGCGCAGTCCCGGCGACCGCCTGACCCTCTCCGCCCCTGATGTCGCGCTCCGCGACCGCGGCAGCGCCGATCGCGACAAACGGGACCAGAAACAACCAGATGTGCTCGACCTCCAGGGTATACAGCGGCGCCAAGTCAAAGATGGCCAGCGAAACAGCAAAACTGCCTGCGAGCAAACGGTCGCCGGGCACTTTGTCCAGGCCGCGCGGCAGGTTGCCGATTCGCCGCAACCACAATGCCGCCAACGGCAAGCCAGTACAGAACAAAAACGCCACCAGGTTGGCTACCGTAAAGTGCAAGTCTTGTCGCAAGCTGTCATGTCCTCGGCCGGCCATGATCTTCTTCTGACCAGCCAACGCTTCGACGAATGTGGCCCACGGATCGTAGCCGGACCAGACATATAATGCCGCGTACAAAATGGCGCACGTTGCCGCCGCGGCAGTCAGACCCAGGAGCGTATTTCGAATTCGGTGTCGCTCAGTTAGTGCGGTGAGCGCAAGAACGACTACGACCCATAGCGCCAGGAACGAGGCCGAGAACGTCATTCCGGCCGCGGTCGCCGCCGCCGCGCCGCCCAATGCGCCATGCACCAGCGGTCGGCCGCCTCGCGCTTTCCAGAGGAAATAGACACTCCACACGATCGGCACGGCGAAGACCGCGTCGAGCAACGTCGCCGAGAACATCACGATACTGGGCGACAGAATGAAAAAACACGCCGCGAGCCGCGCCGCGGGCTCGTCGAGCACGTCGCGCGCCAGCAGGTAAACCGCTGGAACCATCAGTGAACTGGCGAGAATCGTGGCCCAAGCGGCGGGCACCGGCCCGTCACCGAACAGCCGAGCGACGGACCAGAGAAACAGCACGCCGCCGGGTGGGTGAGTCCGGCAGTGCATCGGCAAGTCGGGCATGAGCCGCGGGTAATCGCGCAGGAACGCTCGCGGCGACTCGACTTTCGCCACCGCGCCGATGTAGTCAGTGCCGTTGAGTAATTCATACGGTCGCCAAAGTCGCCGCGGACCTCCGTCGATCATTGCTATCGACGATGCAATCAAAACATGGGCAAGCATCAGGACTAGCGGCGCGAGCGCCACCCGCGTGCGCGCATGCCAAATCCATCGGGAAAAGCACCACAGCCAACCCGCCACCACGGCGATGGCGACGAGCAGCCCCGTCTTGAAGTGCGGTTGCCAGTAACCATAAAGCGGTATGAGCCGGTAGACCTTTTCGCTGGGGCGCACCGCCCCCAACTTCAGCCCGGCGTGCAGCATCAGCCACTGCAATCCAAGGTGGTAGCCCGCGAACAGGCAGGCCAGCAGTAGGCACTGTGCGGCTAACGTCGCGGCCCCGCGATGACCGCCTGCGACAAATCGGAAGAATTGGTGGGACAATGCAACAACCTGGTGGCCGGCCGCCAGCAGTCCGCGCAGGACATAACCGCCGACGAAGCCTGGAGAACCGCCGATCGTGAGTCAACGGATTGTACTCTAGGGCGCGACAAGAGCTCTGTCCGATGCGCGAGATAAACGTTCGATCTGACTTTTGGCGCGCGCGAAATTCGTGGCGATTCATGGAATCAAGTGAAATGTGCTCCTTCGCACTCAATGCGTGCCAAAGTGGCGCACCATCAGCTCGTGGTTCGTTTGGTCTGGCGTCGTCGCCATCGTTGCGGCAAGATGGCAGCCCGCCGGCAATCTCGCGTCCGAAGGCGCGCGCTTTGGCGACGCAAAACCGTTCCTGTATCCATCATGACCACCATCGCCTCCAAGCGCCGCTCGCCCGCCGAATGGGCATTCCTGGCCGTGTTCTATCCCGCCGTGTTTGCGTTCTACGTCATCTACAAGTACCCGCATTGGATCTTGCCGGCTGGGGCCGACCCGCGGACGTTTTACCTGCTGGGTAAAAGCCCGGGGTTCTGGTACGCCAGTTTGTATACGGCGCTGGTGGCGGGCACGTGCTTGTGGGTGCTGGCGGCAAACCGCAACCGTTACCAGCGGAGCAAGAAGAAAGAGCCGCTCTCGCCCTACCAGCGAGGGAAATTCACTTCGATCTTGCTCGCGCAGAGCATTGGGTTTTATCTCGTGCCCTACGTTCTGCCCGCCTTATTGCAGCCCGGCGGCTTCTTCGACGATCCGGCCAAGCCGGCGTCGAAAGCCGCGCACGTTTACGTTTGGCCGGCGTTCCAAAGCGCGGGTACGGCGGTCTACGTGTTCCTGGTGATCCCCGTCGCGGTCTGGTTCTTCGGCAAGCGGTATTGCAGTTGGTTTTGTTCCTGCGGCAATCTGGCCGAGGCCGTGGGCGTGCTGCCGTGGGGTGCGCGGTGGGTACGGCTGCACACCCCGCGCGGCGAATTCGCCCGGCGATGGGAAGTGATCCAGGTTTACGTGCTGGCCTTTTCCGTGTTCTTCGGCGTGATGCTGCTTTTCGACGGGCTGAGTTTGTTCTCGGCGCCGACGTTGCTCGGCGCGTTGCACTCGACGCAGGACCTGCTGATCGACTTCGCTTTCGGCTCAGTGGTGGGCATCGGAGCGTACCCCATTCTGGGCACGCGCATCTGGTGCCGCTACGGCTGCCCACTGGCCCAAGGCATGAAGCTCTTCGGCAAGTTCAGCCGCAGCCGGTTCGCGGTCGTACCCAACGACAAGTGCCGCGGACTGGGCCTATGCACGCAGGCCTGTCCGATGGGCATCGACGTGGCCGGCTTTGCGCACCGCGACAAGAAGCCGATCGAAATCTCCTTCGGGCTCGACGCGACGCCCTGCATCGGCTGCGGTGGTTGCATCGACGCTTGCCCGGTCGACGCGTTGTCGTTCGCGCCGATCGGCCGCTCGGGATTGGCCATCGTGGCGGGCCACTCTCAGAACGGGTCCCGTCCCCAATGACGGCTGGTTGCGTTAGCGACGAGCGATGGCGCGGCGTTACCCCCCGACCCAGCATTGCCGGATTGCTGCTCGGCATATTGGAAGGCCCAACTGCTTCCGAACGCGGAGGAAGGCGTCGCCACATAAACCCACTGCGAGTCGGCATACGTGGAGTTGTTGAAGGCTTCGACCAGGAAGTACGAGCCGGAACCTGGCCGCAGGCCCGTTACCGTCACGCTGGTCGTTGAAGACCCGACCGTTCCCAGGAACATGACGCGGTAACCATTTGACCAGTAGACGTTAAAGCCGGCCGCTTGCGGCTCAGGGCCCCAACTCAGCACGACACTCGTGCCTGATGCCGCGGTCGCGGTCACTTGCGGGGCCGTAAGCGTTTGCGCGGGAGGGGCCGGCATCGTCACGCTCACGACCGTCGAATCGGCGACCGGTGGGGTGTCGTTGTAGTTGTACGCCTCGAGCACAAACGATTCGGTCGCACCAGGCGTGAGGCCTGTCACTTGGACCGAGGTCGCCGACGCACCGACCGTTCCCAAGAGAACGTTTTGGCCGCCATTCACCAGATAGACGTTATAGCCTTGCGCGCCGTTCACCGCGGTCCAAGTAAGCTGAGCGACCGTCGACGACACCGCGCTGACCTGTAAGCTGGGGGCCGTCAAACTGGGGCTGGGCATCGTCACGCTGACCACCGACGAATCGGCGACCGGCGGGGTGTCGTTGTTGTTGTACGCCTCCACCACGAATGATTCGGTCGCGCCGGGCGTGAGGCCGGTGACTTGGACCGAGGTCCTCGACGAACCGACCGTTCCCAAGAGAACGTCTTGACCGCCATTGACCAGATAGACGTTATAACCTTGCGCTCCATTGACCGCGGTCCAAGAAAGCTGAGCGACCGTCGACGACACCGCGCTGACCTGTGCCGTGGGGGCCGTCAAACTGGGGCTGGGTGTCGGAGTCGGCGTGGGAGTCGGGGTTGGTGTCGGCGTGGGCGTTGGAGTCGGCGACGGTTGCGACGAGCTGGGACTGATCACCTGATCGTTCTGGTCGACGACATCCTGCACGACGTAATTCACGCCATTAGCGCCGCTGATCGTCGACGTTTGGCGCGTAAGATCGGCGATTTCACCGTTGAGTTGGAAATCGTACCAGCCAAGCGTCTTGTAATTGACGTTCGGGTCGGTGGCCGCTTCGGCCAATTCGTGCGAGCTTATCGACGTAAGTTCGTTGAAGACGGAGCCGAAGCCTTGCGATCCCGGGCTAGGATTCGGCGGGCCCGGGGCGGGCATCACGGCGTAGTGGATGTCGGCGCCGCCGTAACCAAAAGCGCCGTGATAGCCAAGAAACGAAGTCCTGCTGGTCGCCGAACCCATTTTGACGACAACGCCGGGCTCGACGTAAACCATGTACAAGCGGTTGGCATCCGGGGCCTGCACCTGGCCGCTGGTGATCATCGTTTCCAGATCGGACTGAATCTGTGCATCGGTTAGCGAGACACTCTTACTGATGCTGATATTGTCGACAACGCCCGCGTTGGCGGTGCCACGGCCGACGCCGTAGCCCGCATTGGCGAGCATGTCCATGTAAGGGCTGTTCACCAACGTCGACAAGAACTGGTCGGTCGCCTGGGCCTGGGTTTGCAACGCCGAAGTCGTGCCCCAGTCGGAGCCAAGATAGACGGCCTGGGCTTCGACATTGGTCAGCAAGGCGCCGCCGTTATAGGTCACGGTCAGCAAAGCGCGCGCCTCAAGCAATTCGACGCGGCCTCCCCCCGGCAGTCGCCTCTGCGCTCGGCGCCGACTCTTCGTTCGACGGCCCGCGATACCAAGTTTTGCCTGCCACCTCCGCCAGAATTCTAGAGCTTTCATAGTCACGGGAACTCCATCTTGGAAAAGCGAACGCGTGCGATGCGAGGTTCTTCGACGGCACGTAAAACTGCAAAGCTATTTTGGCAAGCGACAACAACGACGTCAAGGAAATTGATCGCCCCGCAGGCCAAGCTTGGGGTACAGGGCAAAGTCACGGCGGATGGAGCCAAGTGGACCATCGCCGCCACGGTGGTCCCCGGGTGGTTTGGCCTCGGGCGAGGACGCGACCGCGCGGACTGGGCCCACTGCACATAGACGTGTCCGATGGGCATCGACGTCGCCGATTTTGCACAACCCCCACAAGAAGCCGATCGAAATCGCCTTCGGGCTCGACCCGACGCCGCGCACCGGCCGCGGCGTCTAATATGTATGAACGTGGAAAAGGTTGGAGAGCGCGCGCTGCCGCCGGTCATATTGTCGAGAAAATCCGGCTTCATCCAGCGGAAGCGTGGTCACGGCCGGACGGGCGGTGAGATCATTTGTTCCGCACGGCCGCAGGACGAGCTGGGCTGGGCCGTTTCACCGTAAAACACTAATCTACCCGCCCAGGGGTACGTGGCAACCACCGCCCATTACATGCCGCCGACCGCGCGGATCGGCGCCGTCGCATTGATGCAGGAGACGTTTTTCATTTCGATTGGGATCGCCTTCTATCACGGCTGCAACTCCCGAACCGATAGCGTCTCGGGGCAGCGATGGTTGCCGTACTTGCCGGTGGCCAACAACGGATCGTTCATCGTCGATATGAACAAAACGTTCTAAATTCATCCCGTGGGCGTCTCTGCTTGGCGCGCCCACTCGATCGAGGGAACGCGATCGGGAGCGCAACAGCAACTCATGCCGGGCTCGGCGGGAGCTGCGCGCTTTTCAGTTGCCGTAAGAATTCGGCGATCTGCGCAGTTTGGGGTATTGTTCCCGACAGGCCGCCAGTTGCGTTACCATTGGGTCTATAGAGGGCCGCTCATTTCCGATTGATTCCGCAGAATCGTTGCAACCGACAAAGAATGAAGGCGTAACTGCCATTTGGAATACCAACCAGAAGAGGATGCCCGTGCGCATCGCTTTTGCGACCCAACATGTGGGAATGCCTACGTCATGGCAGCGAACCACGAAGCTCCAGTTTGCCGCGCGTGCTTACGCGGGGGCCACTGGGTGTGCCATCCGTAACGCGGCGGCGGCCATCATCGTGCTGGCGGTCATGTCTGCGCGCGGGGCGCCGTTGGCCCAGGCCCAACTGCAAAGCCTCGTCGACGAAATCGTCGTGACCACGGCGGCTGCGAACAAGCCGAAGAAACCGGCAACTGGCGCGGGCGCCGGCGCGAATGTCTTGGCGAACCGGGCGAGCCTGCGGCAGGCACGTCCCATTCCGGGCGCTCCCGGCGCGCCTTCCATGTCGGTTCAACGCCTCCCGCCCGCGATGTTCTCGCCAACCGGGCGCGATGGCGCCGCAGCCCCCGTGGTTCGCCTGGCTCAGGGGCTCGGCGCCGCTGAGCTGCCCGCGCCTATCTACGGCCCATTGGAGATCCCTGCGGGAGATGAAGAGGGGCCCGGCAACGGCCTGACGCTCGACCAGGCCATCGAGAGACTGGTCCGCGAGAACTACGACCTGAGGAGCCTGGCTTTTGAGATCCCGCAGGCGCGGGCCGATGTGCTGACCGCGGGCTTGCGCGCCAATCCGTTCGTGTTCGGTACGGCTTCGAGCTACCCCTACCAACCATACTCGCCAAGCCGTCCGGGCGAAAACACCTACAGCATGACCGTGATCCAGCCCATCGATGTGAACCGGAAACGGTCGGCGCGAATCGACGTGGCGACGCGCGCCAGGCAAGTGCTCGAGGCGCAGTACCAGGACGCGGTGCGGATCGAGATCGACAACCTCTACAACGCGTTTCTCGACGTCGTGGCGGCCCGAGAGGCCGTTCGCTATGCTCGCGCGGGCATGGCTGGGCTCGAAAGCGTGTTGCGGACGGCCCGCGGCCAGCTCGATTCGGGGGCCATTTCCCAACAGGATTACGAGCGGGTCGAGAACCTGCTCGACTCGGCCGACATGCAGTTGGAGCAGGCGAAATTTTCGCAAAGCCAGGCGAAACTGGCGCTTGCGGCGCTGATCAACGTGCCGGCTTCCGAAGCCGAGACGATCGAGGTCCGCGGTTCGCTCCGCGACTCGGCGCGTCCCCCGCCGCAACGCGAGGAATTGCTCGCCATCGCCGCATCGACGCGGCCCGATTTGAACGCTTTCCGCTTGGGTGTCAGGCGGGCCCAGGCGGACGTGCGGTTGTCGCAAAAGGAACGATTTCCCGACGCCTTCGTTCTCTATTCGCCATACGAATACCGCAACAACGCGCCGACCGGCGGCCAGAGCGTCGCCTCATTTTCGGTGGCCGCCATGGCCACCGTGCCGCTCTTCAACCGCAACCAGGGGGCCATTCGCCGCGCCGAATTGAACGTGGAGCAGACCCGGATGGAGTCGCAAGCCCTTGGGCGCAAGATCGACTCGGAGGTCAAGCAGGCGGAGAATGAGTACGCGGCCAGCCGCGCCGTCGTCGAGCGGATGGAGCGCGTGATCCTCCCTCGCGGCATGCGCATTCGCGATGCCGAACGAGCGCTGTTCGAAAGGCAGGAGAAGAGCGCGCTCGATTTTCTCAACGCCCAGCGCGAATACAACGCCGAGGTCTTCCAGTACCGCCAGGCCCTCATCCGCCACCGCCGAAGCATGCTACGGCTGAATACGGCCGTCGGAGAGAGGATCTTGCCGTAGCGCCGCTGCGTACGGACTCACGCCTTGAATCGGCTACGGCGAGCCGAAGAATTCCACGTAAAGCGGGTCAGAACGGCTACGAGAGGGTCGGCTACTTGATGACGGCCCAGTCCCTGTAGAAGACATAATTGAAGCTCGCCATGAGGAGGCGGACGCCGGTAACCACGACCGACAGCGCGCTGTTGAACAGCGAGGGGCGAAGGATGTCGATGAACAGGCAGTACCGTGTAGCGTCGGAACCGTTGACCGACTGGTGCAGCAGCGTGTCGTCGAAGATGAACAGCTTGTCTTTACGCCAGCGGTGCTCATGCTCGCCGACGCGAATGAAGGCCGTGTCGTCGGTCATGTCATTGATGTTGTACAGGACTCGCAGCGTCGCGCGCAGCGGGCCGAAGTGCTGCCCGGTCGATTGCCGGCGCCTGAAGACCGAAACCCCGATCGTTTTGACGTATTTGAACTTGCGCCGATAGGCCGGGACGGTGATCGACGTGTCTACATTGTGGCCGTACCATTTGAAGAAGATCATGGTCCGCGGCTGGCTCCGCGTCCGTTCCTCCAACGCTCCCACCAGGTCCTCCTGGTACGCCGTTTCGATGATGGTCTTGATCTCGTCACGACAGGGCGCCGGAACGTCGTCCAAATGATAGATGCCTTTGTTGACGTGTGGCAGCGACAGCAGGTCCATCAGCAGATTGAAAGGCGACAGCAACCAGGTCAATAGGCCGTTTCCGAAGAAGTACCGCTTGACGATGCTCGCGTTCAGGTTCCGGTTCCGCGTCACATCGTAAAGCCCGCACGCCAGGTAGAAAAGCGTGGTCCGCGGAATGAAGTACAGCGCCAGCGCCAGCAGCCCGAATTTTCCCGCGAATTTGAGTCTCTTTTTCAAGTTCGGTCCCTCGAACGCGGGTACTCCTGGCGAGGCCGGCAGTTTATACCGATTGGGGCGCCGCTTCCAACACCACTTCTCGCTCGTTTCCAACGGTTATTGCGATTGCCCAAATGCGAATTTGCACTAAAATAGAAGGTGTTTGACGGCAGATGGAGCTGCCGCCGCGGCTGGGTCCGAGCGCGTGCATGTACCGCTCGCACCAGCCACACGAAGGCGACGATCCGCAAATTACACCGCCGCGGCATCAAGCTGACCGGCCTGCCCCGATGCGAAGAAAA
>DATLQY010000177.1:0-6412 GCA_035534975.1 Pirellulales bacterium | reverse complement strand
CCTGCGGGCCGGTGCGCGGCACGTTGCGGCCGCCAGGCTCGAAGAGCATCACGAACCGGGCGCTGGTCTGCGCGTCGCTCGCCAGCGGTAATTCGACCCTGAGAGGCGCGCTCGACAGCGAAGACACCCGGGTGATGATCGAGGCCCTACGACAGTTGGGCTTGCCGATCGCTGCCGAGGATGGTGGTCGAACGCTGCGTGTTACCGGCTGCGGCGGCCGAATCCCGTCGGCCGGCGGCGAGTTGTACGTGGCCAATAGTGGCACGACCGCCCGGTTCCTGGCGGCGTTGGTCGCACTGGCGCACGGCACTTTCCGGCTCGACGGCACTCGGCGGATGCGAGAGCGACCGATCGCCGACCTGATCGACTCTCTGCGGCAACTCGGCACCGATGCGGCCAGCGAGGGCGGCGGCTGTCCGCCCGTCGTGATCCGCGCCGCGGGGCTTGACGGCGGTCCGGCGACGGTGCGAGGCGACGTTTCCAGCCAGTTCCTCAGCGGCCTCTTGATGGCGGCGCCCTACGCGTCGCAGCCAGTCGCGCTGACCGTGACGGGCACGCTCGTCTCGCAGCCCTACGTGCGGATGACGCTGGCCGTGATGTCGGCCTTTGGCATTGACGTGTTGCCGGGCGACCTTTCGCGGTTCGTGGTGCCCCGGGCAACCTACCGCGGCCGCGACTACGAGATCGAGCCCGACGCTTCAGCGGCCAGCTACTTTTTCGGCGCGGCGGCGATCACCGGGGGCGAAGTCACGGTCGAGGGGCTGTCGCGCGCGAGCATTCAAGGCGACGTGGCTTTCGTCGACGTGCTCGAGCGGATGGGTTGCCGCGTCGCCCACGGAACCGACCGCACCACGGTCGCCGGCGCCGCGCTGCGAGGCGTCCAGGTCAATATGAACGCGATCAGCGACACGGTGCAAACGCTGGCCGCCGTCGCGCTCGTGGCCGATGGTCCGACGACGATCACCGGCGTCGGCCACATCCGGCACAAGGAAACCGACCGCATCGGGGCGCTGGCCGTCGAGCTCCGCAAGGTGGGCGCCACGGTCGAGGAACTGGCCAACGGTCTGCGGATCACTCCTGGCGCGTTGCGCGGCGCGTCGATCGACACTTATCAAGACCATCGCATGGCGATGGGCCTGTCCCTGGTCGGCTTGCGCGTGCCCGGCATCGTGATCCGCGATCCGCTTTGCACCGCCAAGACCTACCCGCGGTTTTTCGACGACTTGCAGAGGCTGGTGGAGGGTTCTTAGCTGTACTTTGGTGAGCTTTCACAATGCCAGCAGTTGAGGTAGACTAGGTTTCGATCGCTGTCTCCGATCTTGTTCAGGAATTGCGGTTATGACGATTACTGTCGAAGCTACGTACGAGGACGGGACGCTCCGGCTGGCGGAGCCGCTTCCGCTCAAACAGCATGAGAAGGTGCGGGTCACTGTCCACGCACAAATCAGTCCGATCTTACAAGCCTATGGAATCATGGGCTGGAACGGCAGCGCTGAATTGGCCGAGTTCTTCGCCCTTGACCCTGCCTTCGATCCCCAGGAGGGGTGATGACTTTCACCGATTTCTTGGCCGGACAAGCGGTTTTTCTGGATGCAAACACGCTGGTATATCATTTTCAGCCGCATCCCCTTTTCGGCCCCGCATGTAATCAGCTTGTTGCTCGGATTGAGCAAGGGGAACTCCAAGGCTTCACGTCCACGCACATCCTTACCGAGGTTGCGCATCGGTTGATGATGATTGAGGCATCGACCTTGCCCGGTTGGGGGCCAGCGAGTGTCAAGCGACGCCTGCAACAACAGCCCTCTGCGATTCAAAACCTGAAGCAGTTCCCGAAAGCCATCGAATCGGTCCTCAACTCCAACATCCAAATCCTGACCATTGCCCCATCGCTCGTTCTCGCGGCGGCCGCGATCAGCCAAGCCTCTGGATTGCTCAGCAATGATGCGATGATCGTCGCGCTCATGCAGTCCAACGGTTTGACGAGCTTGGCCAGCCACGATGCCGATTTCGACCGAGTGTCGGGGATTATCCGTTACGCGCCCGCCTGAAGATTTTCCAGATGGGATCCATTCGTCGATCAAACGCGGCTTCGCCGAAACGGTCGTAGCGGTGTTATTCTCGGCGGCGGTCGTCGCATTCCAACACGTGGTCGACGCCGCTCTGACCTACTTCATTGCGAAGAAAGGGCAACGCCGCGCAAGTGGCCGGCAGGCAATTGACGATTTCATCGCGGCGTATGTCGCCGCTGCTCGGCCATTTCAAGCAGTTGGTCGGCGCGACGCAACAGGGCCAGGCCCGAATCGGCCGGAGCTGCGTCGGAATGTTCAGGGTCGGTCGCGACGAACTCGCGCCGGCAATGCTGGCAGGCCACCCGCCTGCCCAAGTATTCGACGCGCACATGCAAACTCCGCCCGCACGTTGGGCACTCTTGCACGAAATAGGTGGACCTCGACATGTCGGTATCTCCTTCTACCGTAGGCCAACCGCTATGGGTACGCGGTAGAGTGTATGGTAACCGCCGAGGGATTTCAACTAAAGTTTCGGCGCATTTCGGCCGATTGCACGTAAGATCGCTTGGGAGCGAACCGACAAGGATAGATAGGGTATCTAGGAAGTTGTCGTCATTCACTTGAGCCGGACGTGTTCGACGGCGTTGGCGAGCATCCATTCGAGCCAGGCTTCCTGCTCCTCGCTCAGCTCGATTTCGGTCTGGTTTTCGCTGTCCAAGGGCGATACGAGGTGAAACGCACCCTCGTCGAGCCAGGTTCGCGCGGCCTGGAGCGTTACCCAGTATTCGGTCGCCGGGAGCTTGGGCACGCCCGGCTCGCCGGGAATGCTCATGAAATACGTAATCTCGTGCCGGAAGCGGTCCGACATTTTGAAAGGGGGCAGATCGGGCTGGTCGGCGGCGTAAACGAATGTCGGCATGCAATCCATGCTATCAGATGATTGATGGAAAGAACACAGTCAAGAAAACAAGGGATGCACAGTATCGTGCCGCGAGGAAATCAAGCGTTCCATAAAGGGGGATATGGGGATGAGGAGGAGATGAGGGGATGGGAGGAAGAACTGCGAAAGACACGTGAAAAGAGGGTGAGATACGGTTTCCTTTGCCTTCATCCCCATATCTCCTCCTTATCTCCCCATCCCCTTTTTTAGAACTTCCCCATTCGTGTAGTAGACTTCTTAAAGAGAGGCCGCGATGCGACGAACCTGGCTCAACTTCTTGGCGGTGGCGCTCGGCCTGGCGATCGCGGCGGCCAATCTGGCCGCGAAGGACGAGGCGCCGAAGAAGAAATCGAAGAAACCCTCATGGCCGGATTTCTCGGCCGTCACCGAGGTCGTCGAACGCCGCCTTCATTCCGATCGAAAGTACCACCCGGGCGACTTGATCTCGCGCGGCGCGTTGGAACCGATCTTCAAGGAGCTCGCCGAACTGGGGTGGAAGCCGGCCGACCGCGGCGCAATCGAAAAGCAGCTCCTCCCCGACAGCGATTTCCTGGTCCGCGAATTGCGGACCGATGCCGGCCGCACGTTCATGCGGCAGGTCGGACGATACCCGGATGGCTATGACCGCCTGGACCGGCTGGCTGACCTTTCCGACGGCAAACTCATCATCGGCCGTTTGATCAACGGTCCCGACGGCTACAAAATGCTGGAATACCTCACGACGGCGCCCGGCGGTCGCGAAATGGGAGCGATGCTCTCGCAAGCGCCAAACGGCAAGGGATTCAACCGGGCCACCGGCCGCATTTACACCGCCGAACAGTTGCTCGAACGGCTCAAGTCGAGCCATGCAGACGCCGAAAAGGCGCGCGCCACCAAGGCCGTGAAACCAGCAGTCAAGCAGTAGGCCCCAGCGTGGATCTACGGCACCGGCCAATTCCAAAGATGCTACGCTGCCACGGGCGAAACGCAGATCAGAGGCCGGGGTGACGCCGCCGGACTCAACCGAAGTCCGCCGCCGCCGATTCCGTCCGCGCCCAGCACTCGGCCGGGGGAACCTGCCCGCCCAAAAATCGGGGATCCGTTTGCAGACTAGGTCGGCCTTTGGGGGCTGTTTTGTAGTATGATCAAACGATGGCCTACGAAATCGTGGTGCATGAACTGGCCGTCGACGTTGCCACCCGGCGACGCAAGTGCCTCATCGACCTGACACCGTCGTTTGACCACGAGTTGCCCGTTTGGGAACTTCGAGTCGGACCGTTTCGGGTGTTTTATGACGTGCAGGTCGAGGAACAACGCGTGCATATTCGTGCCGTGCGACGAAAAGAAGCCGAACAAACGACGGAGGACATAACGTGAAGACCATCCCCGCACGAGAGCTCCAAACCAATCTCGACGCGGTTCTTAATTCGTCCCAGGAGGAACGCGTCGTCATTTATCGAGAAGGCAAGCCCTGCGCCGTTCTAGTCGGAATCCAGGACTACGACGCCGCGGATCTGCAGTTCGCGACATCGGCGGATTTTTGGCTCATGATCCGGCAACGGCGGACCGCGGGGAGTTCGATACCGCTGGCGGAAGTGGAGTCGCGCCTTGTACGGCGCCGCGGAAGTTCGGCCGATAAGCGATCTGCGCCCAGAAAGAAGAAGTGAGGGAGTCGCCAACGGCAAACGTAAAGCTCTGCCCGTGGTGGGTAAAAATGCTAAAATCTCCTGAGGGGTGTTGAAACCAACATACAACTCTTGGGAGGTAACCATGAAGAACCGATCGGCATGGGCCGCAGCGGCATTCGTCGCAGCCGTCTTGGGGAGCATCGCCTTGGCGGCCGACCCCGACCCCAATTCCGACGCCGATTCCGACTCCGGCGGCGCCCTTTATACCCCGACGCGGGCCGAATGGCTTTGCGTGCTCTTGAACATGGATGAGGCCGTTTCGGCCGAAATGCAGTGGGCCATGGGCGCCGGGGTCCGCTTCCGTTACGACCACACTCGGCCCGACACCGTCGAGATCGAGGTGCTCTACAACGCCAACGTGGGTGCGAACGAGCGCCGTAACCGGGCCGAACATGCCGAACGCCAAGCCCACGAGATGGCCAAGATCAAGGGTTGGGACGGTTGGCTCAAGACCAAATTGACGGAAACGAAGATCACCCGCCGCCCCGGTGTGAAGCCGCTGGAAGAATGACGTTGGAACATCTGCAACAGTCGTGCCGTCTGGAGCGCCCCCGCCAAGCGGTCGCACCGGCTGGGTTCCGAGAAAACGAGGCCAAGGAATCGCGACTGCGACCTAACTTTGCGCTAAGGTAAGCGACGGAAAAAGAGCTACCCGAGTAGTTGAGTTTGCTAGAGTTCAGGCCGTTCGGCATCGACATTCGGAGTTCACGAATTCCGCTGCATCGTTGATGACACTCCGCCCGACGAGGTATGGCTCGAGGGCGACATTGGGGCTTGGCACAAGGGCGCTATCGCCATGTTGCATTTCGATGCCGTCGGGTTGTCGGTCCTGTTGGCCGCCAAGTTGCTGCTCGGGTTCGTGCTGGGCGCTTGCTGTTTCGGATCCCTGCGCACGTGGAGTTCGAAGCGGCGACCGCGGCTCGACGGCGCCGCGGACCTCGAAACGCAACTCGACGACGCCCGGCGACGGATCGCCGAACAGGAGCTGCGCTTGATCGCGGCCATTGCCGAAGCGCGCGTCGATCCGCTGACCAAGGTGCCCAACCGGCGCGCGTTCGACGAAAAGGCCGACGAGCTGCACTCGTTGTATGAACGGCACGGACAGCGTTACGCCCTGGTGACGTTCGACCTCGACCGGTTCAAGACGCTTAACGACGCATTTGGTCATGCGGCGGGCGACGCGATCCTGGCCATGGTCGGCCGCACCTGCCGCGCGACGCGACGCGGGACCGATCATGTCGCCCGCATCGGCGGCGAAGAGTTTGCCCTGCTCTTGCCGTACGCCGGCTTGTCCATCGCCGCGGCCGTAGCCCAACGTTACCTGCGGCAGATTGAGAATTCCGGCGTCGAAATCGAGGGCCGCCCGTTGCGCATCACCACCAGCGCGGGCGTGGCCGCCGTCATGCCGGGCGAAACGTCCGAGCGGTTACGCATTCGGGCCGACGAAGCGCTCTACGCGGCGAAACAAGCCGGCCGCAACCGCGCCTTTCTCCACGACGGCCGAGGCGTGCGTTCCGCCGACGCCGCGTCGGCAATCGAACACGAGCTGGCCCTGGCCAAACGCTTGGACACCCACGCGATCTTGGCGCCGGCCGATTGCCGGACCCCATCGAGCTTGCCTAGCATGGCGGCCGTCGGGCTTCGGGATGTACGTTCGCTTCACCGCTGACGGCTGATAGCTCTTGATGCGAAGCTCTTCCTGCAATTCCCGAAGGAACGCCGCCGCGCCAGGGCCATCCACGATGTCCTGACACGAGACGCCGTCCAAGCCGGGAGCGCCGTCGTTCTTCCACACC
>DATLQY010000176.1:0-15317 GCA_035534975.1 Pirellulales bacterium | reverse complement strand
GTCGGATTGGGCTACCGTGACGCTGGGGGGAAAGGGGGCCTATCGACCGATCGTGCGCGCCCGGGTGCCTCTGACCACAATTCCCGAGTCTCGTGCCCCGCCGAGGCTCCTTCTACCACTCTATGAATAATCCGGGCTAGGCGGTTTCTCCCAATTGGACACCGCTTTTTACAACCAGGACCTGGCCAGCCTGCGCACCTACGGCCAAATGCAGGACGGCACCGGCTTCCGCCGCACGCGTTTGCAAGCCTACGGCAGCGTCAGCGAGCACACCAACTACATCATCGAAATGGACTTCGCGCAAGCCGGCCGGCCAAGCTTCTTCGACGTGTGGGCGGAGCAGACCAATTTGGGTTGGCTCGGCACCGTGCGCATCGGCCAATTCCGGCAACCCTATACGATGGACTGCCTCACCAGCGTCCGACATTTGGAGTTCCTGGAACGCAGCACCGCATTCAACTCGATGGACCCGCTCCGCCGCGTGGGAATCATGTCGTACAACATGTCGGAAGACAGGAACACGATGTGGATGGGCAGCGTTTATCGCCCCAGTTATACTTTTCTGAACCCCACGAACAACACCGTCACCGACGCGGTGACTGGGATCGACAGCCGATTCGGAAACTTCGTCGGCAACAGCGGCGGTTGGGCGACGGCCTGGCGTGCCACGCACTTGCTCTGGTACGACGAACCGGCCGAGGGCCGCTATCTGTTGCACGTCGGCGGCGGCTACGACTATACCCAGATCGGCGGCAATGGCGGCCCTCCCAGCGCCGCCAACGGCGATTTGTACATTGCGCGAACCATTCCCGGCGTTTTCGTCGGCGACGTCCAAAATATTGGCGTCACGTCCAGCGGTACACCGAACGTTGCAAACTCTGGCAACATCCCCGCCACGTCTTTCAGCTTCTACCACGCCGAACTCGCGGGCCAGTACGGCTCGGCCCACTTCCAGACGGAATGGATCGCCACCTCGCTGCAAACTTTGACTGCGGGAAACATCATGATGAATGGCGCCTACTTCCAGACGGGTTACTTTCTGACGGGTGAACACTGCGGGTACAACCGTCAATTCGGTGTCATGGATTACAACGTCAGGCCGAACACCGAGTTCTTCGGCCTGGGACGCGGCAAAGGCATCGCCGGCTGGGGCGCGTGGGAAGTTGCCGGCCGTTGGGACTACCTGAACCTTCCCAACGCGGGCTTCGCCCCACCCTCGGCCGCGGCCGTCGCGTCTGGGGCCACGAACGCCGGCACGAACGCCGCGAATCCGAATCCCGGCACGCTGAACATCGGCACCGTGGCACTCAATTGGTGGTGGAACCAGTACACCCGCGTACAATTCAACTACATGAGCGTCTGGCAGAACAGTGACTTCGCCGTCTACGGCAAGAGCCACACCAACGTCTTCGCTCTCCGTTTTCAGGTCGAGTTCTGAGTCAACCCCGAGGGACGGTCCTCCCATGCGCGCGATTCGGTTCTTGGTGCTGGTTTTGTGCGCGGTCGGCGGCTGTGCGCAAACGCGATCGTCGCAGGTCTCGAATCCAAGTATGTCGTCGCCGTCGGGTGGCGCCCACGGCTCGCCGCAACTGCCCAGTGCCAACAGCACGCCGCAATTGCCCAGTGCCAGCATCGCGCCGCAACTGCCCAGTGCCGGATGCGTCACGCAATTTCCCAATTCGAACGCGGCGCAACCACCTGGCGCGGCGTGTGTGCCACCGCCGCCGACCAAGAAGCCGCCGCTGTGGCGGCGCCTTTTGCCCTGGGATGACGACGACGACAGGCCGAGAACCCAGAAGGAAATCGACGACGATTTCAAGTGGCGGAACAACGGTTGACGCGGCAGGGTGGGAGTTACGACAAAGACTACATGAGCGTCTGGGAGAACAGTCACTTCACCGTCTACGGCAAGAGCCCCACCAACGTCTACGCTCTCCGTTTTCAGATCGAGTTCTGAATCGGTTCACACCCCGAGGGACGGTCCTGCCATGCGCCCGATTCGGTTGCCGCTGGTGCTGATTCTGTGTGCGATCGCCGGCTGTGCGCAAACGCGATCGTCGCAGGTCCCGAATCCAAATGTGTCGTCGCCGGCGAGCGGCGGCAACTGCGGACTACAACTGCCCAGTACGACCAGCGTACCGCAACTGCCAAATGCCAGCGTCACGCAAATTCCCAATCCGAACGCGGCGCAACCGCCTGGCGGCGCGTGTGTGACACCACCTCCACCGAAGAAGCCCCCGCTGTGGCGGCGACTTCTGCCCTGGGATGACGACGATGACAGGCCGAAAACCCAGAAAGAAATCGACGACGATTTCAAGTGGCGGAACACCTAGGGTTCTTGGCGAGTTGCCCGCGGTGGACCAGTCGATACGACCATCACTGGTGGCCGCGGGCAAGTCAAGCGCGCCGCAGAAAGACCATTGGCCGCTGGACAGTTGCTCGCACCTTTGGACAGATTCTGTCCACCGAATTCTCGCACCGCTTGTCCGCGCGACACACCAACAGTGAAAGCGTGCATCATCGATGCTCCGCCGACAAAGTACCGGCGGACAGAGCCTGGGCTGATAAAAACTTGGGCGGAATGGCCAGAAACGCCTTCACCCACTAATGGTGGTGCCGGTCTTAGCGCCGGCCGTGGTTTCTTGAGAATCGCCGACGATTTCAACCTCGTCGCAGGCCTTCAAGACGTCAACGCTGGTCAGGTCGGAAACGTACAGGCGCCACGCATTGGGAACGTCCAACCGATCATGTCGCACGGGATCGTGGGCATCGTATCCGGCGGCGCGCAGGACTCCACACAGCCAAGTGGCGTCGGCGAACGAGGCGATGCGCGTCAGGAAATAGCCCCTCTCCAGCCTGCGCGGCCAGACTCGAATCCTATCAGCCATCTCACGCCTCACTTGTGGAACGCCGAAGAATCGCCCGGCCGGATGACGAGCAAATAACGTGCCACACCAGACGTTCGCCGGGATCGCCCATCCAGTTCCCTGCTTAGATCCAGTTGACAGACAATGAAGGGTGATCGGATCAGCGTCCACCACCATTTTGGCGGGGTGCTCACCGAAAGAACGATTGCAGTGAATGTACCGATTGTGCCGATTTTGATGTTCATGCACAGTCGTGTTGCCGTGTCTCGACCACGCAGGTGCTGACAACTTGTCACGCGGTTCGTTGCTCGTGCGGACGCTTGGCCGCCGCCCGCGCAACACGGGAGTGGATATCGCCGACAATGCGAGAACTGCTCGTCCGGAGGCGCGGCCGGCCGTCGCTGGTTGCGCCGAAGTCGTTGCTGGCGATTCTCGTGTCGCTCATGAACCTGGTGGCATCGCCGTCCGCACAAGCGACGGACGACACTGATAATGCACTTGCGGCCATCGAGCCGGTCGATGCGCGCGCCAATGCCGCCGACGCTCGGCCTGCCGCCGACGCTCGGCCTGTCGCCGACGCTCGGCCTGTCGCCGACGAGTACCGTGGTCCAACGACGCAGACCGTGGCGCATCGACGGCGCAAGGGCAATCAAGAACGACCCAACGGAATTCCTCGCTCTCCATACTGGGAAATGCCGAACGTCGTCGTCACGCCCGCCGCCGACTACCCCCGGCCCGAGTGCCTGGAGAACGACGATCCGGACAGCTTCTGGTATTCCATGCGCCCCAACATTTTCAACGTGCCCGTCGAAGACGAATGGGACTTCTTCAACATCATCAACACCGACCGGCCCGACTTCACCGACGCCGTCTACTCGGTGGGCAAGGGGGTGACCATCCTCGAAACGGGCTACACCTTCACCAAGATCAACACCTTCGACGAGCACGTCAGCACGCGGCAGTTGCCCGAGTCGCTGCTGCGTTATGGCGTCACCGACGAGTTCGAGTTGCGATTGAAGTGGCCGGGCTACTTGATGTCGACGGTCAGCGACCCACGCAGCGGCGCCACGCAAAACACGTTCGGCGGCGAAGATATCGACGTAGGGTTCAAGTACGAGATTTTGCAGCAGAAAGGCTGGCGGCCCATGACGACGTTGGTGGCGGGAATGACGCTGCCGACCGGCACCCCGGGAACCAGTGCCAACTTCGTCGAGCCCCACTTCAACCTGCTTGCCGGTTGGGGCTTTCGCCGTTGGGCTTATCTCAAGTGGCAAACGGGCTGCGACTTTCTCCACAGCTCGAGCACGCGGATCGTGACGCCGCTGGAAGGAGCGTCCAATCCCACTTTTGTCGCCGTGCGGGCCCCGGTGAACTCGTGGCACGAGTCGCTCTCGCTCTTGACGCAGTTGACGAAGCGAGTGGGGGCCTTCCATGAGTGGTTCATGATTTCCGGCACGGGCGGCGGCGACACACGCGCGCAGCACTTCCTCGACATGGGGCTTTATTTGTACGCAACGCCAAACGTCCAGTTCGACGTTCGCGTCGGCCGGCAAATCAGCGACCGCGTCGACGACTTTTTCACCGGCGCCGGATTTTCAGGTCGTTGGTAGCTTTTGGACGATTGACATTGGCGGGACGAGATCGGGCGAATAGGCCTCGGAGGCCGCGGGATTACAGCGTGTAGTCCGGATGTTTGCTTCCGTCGGCCTCGCCGTGCATGAAGCGGAGGTAGGCGCGCGAGATTTCGCCGCGGCGTACGATACCGATGACTCGTGGCACCTCGCCGTCGTCAACAAGCGGTAATTCCGGCTGATCGTTTTCCACGAACAGTTCCAGGGCGTGGTCGAGCGAATCTCGCGATTTGAGCGGTGCCACGTCGCTACGCATCAAGTCATTCGCGACAATCAGCGCGTCGATGTGCGGCGACTGTGAAGCCAGATGCACTTCTTCCATGCTGACGATGCCTAGAAAGTGCCCCTCGACGTCGGTCACCGGCAGTACGTGAAAGCTGGAATTTCTGAACTGTTCGAGAATTCGTGGCAGACCGTCGCCGGGAGCGAGCGATGGAAAGTCCTGAGGCAACGACACGAACTGCCCCACACTCATTCCGCTGAGCACTTCGCGAACGTAATTTCCCTGGTGGGCCGGCGAACGGGCTCGACTGACCACCTGCGAACTGTAGATCGACAACTCGTCGGAGAACAGGAACGCCAGGCTACAGACCCACAGCGTGGGCAGCAAGAGGTTGTAATTACCGGTCATTTCGCTGACCATCACCAGCGTCGAAAAGGGCGTCTTGGCGGCGGCGGCGAAGAAGCCCGCCATGCCGACGATCACGAAACTGGCCGGATGGGGCGCCAACTCCGGCCAGATGTGGTGCAGCACGATGCCCAACGCGCCACCGCCACAGCCGCCGATGACCATCGAGGGGCCGAACACGCCGCCGGAGCCTCCGCTGCCGATCGTCAGGGCCGTCGTCAAGATCTTGCCGATTGCGATCGCCAACAGCGCCGCGGCCAGACCGAGGCTTGCCTCACCGCTGGGGGCGATGTCCATCGCGTCCTGCAGGGCGCCATAACCAAACGAGAGCACCGACAACACCTCGGGTTGGCGGCCAAATACTACGTACAAACCGAGCGCCACCACGCCGCTGAGCCCGGCGCCAATGGCCGGCTTGAGCTTCCGCGGCACGCGCAGCCGCCGGAACAAGTACGTCAGCCAATAGAATGTCCGCGTGTAACACATCGCCAACACGATCATGAACAGGGCCAAAACCAGGTACGGCACCAGGGACAGAGGGTTGTCGAAGGTCAAGGCCGCGAGCAGTTCCGGCGGCAACGAAAAGAGCGGCGACCAGCCAAAGACCGCGCCGAACGTCGAGTACGCGGTGACGCTGGCGAGCCCGGCGGGAATGATCACTTCCGACTCGAAGTCGGGCGAGCTGTAGAGCACTTCGGAGGCAAACAAAGCGCCGGCCAACGGCGCGCGGAAGATCGCCGCCACACCCGCCCCCATGCCCGCCGCCATCAAAACGCGACGATCCGCGGCGCGAAGTCTCAGCGAGGTTCCAAGGTACGAGCCGAACCCGGCCCCGATCTGGGCAATGGGCCCTTCACGCCCACCGGAGCCGCCCGTACCCAACGTCAATGCGCTGGCGACGATCTTGACCAGCGGAACGCGGGGCCGGATGAGTCCCTGTCGACGATGATACGCCTCGATAGCGGCGTCCGTGCCGTGCCCTTCGGCCTCCGGTGCGAAACTGTAGACGATCCAGCCGCTGGCCAGGCCACCCACCATCGGTACAAGCAACAACAGCCAAGGTCGCAGCGGCGTTTGAGTATCGGACAGGAGAGGAGGCTCGCCGCCCGGGCTGTGCGGGCGGTAGCCGGCGACGCTGTCGAGCGCAACGTGCGATACGACCTGACAGGCCGAGAAAAACACGACCGCTCCCAAGCCGGCGATCACACCGACGAGCATCGCCAATCCCATCAGGCGCGCCTGCGATCGCACGCGCCGACGTCCGAGTTGCCACATCTCTGGAATCCATCGCAACGGGTGCGAAGGGACAGGCGCCGCGGTCGAAGGGTCAGACATGTTGCGCAAATCTCCGAGTTTCCATACGGCGGTGGCCCAGGGCGGCTTCCTTGTTTACAGCATATGGGAGAAAAACACCAGCCGCATCCCGGCCGGCGACTGAAAAGCGACCGACATCGGTGACAGGCCGACGATTGAAGCACGGGGCCAGGTGCCGAGCGCGAAACTCCTGAATTCGACAAACTTCGTCGCGGGTGCTAAGCTTCGCGATAGCTCGGCTTTTCCGGCGCGTCCCTTCGCCCAGCAGGGCGCGCGGGCCGAACCCGCCGAGCGTCACAGCGCCGCGCGAACGGCACCGCAAGCGTCTCCCGGACGAGGGGAAATCGAATTGGCCAAGCGCATTCTGTTTCAACCAAACGAGTACCGTGAACTCAATCCGTCGGAGCAGGGACTGCTGGAACTGGCCTACCAGAAAGCAATTGACGCCCTGCGACGGACCATCACGCCCATTGGTTTTTCCGCCTGTTCGCTGGCCGACAACACGGCGCACGGGACCGACGCGAACTATCGTTCGGTCTGGGCGCGCGATGGCGCGATGACGGTCATTTGGAGTCTGGATCTCGACGACGACGATTTCCGCGCCTGCCAGGCCGCCACGTTGCGCACACTCTGGGCGCGCCAATCGCTCAACGGCCAGATACCCGCCAATGTGAACCTCGACACCGGGCAGCCGGAGTACGCCGGCGTCGGCGGGATCGCCTCGATCGACAGCGGCCTTTGGGTCGTGGTGGCCACATGGCGACTCGCTGAACGGACGGGCGACTGGTCGCTGCTGACGGACCACGCCCATCAATTGCAGAGGGCGATGGACTGGCTCGGCGCGCACGACTCGAACAACTGCGGCATGCTCGAAGTGCCCGAGGCCGGCGACTGGACCGATCTCTTCGCGCGCAGTTATCACGTGCTCTACGACGAAGTGATGTGGTACCGTTGCCTGGTTTGTTACGGAAGGATCTTGCGGCAACTGGGTAACGACCAACGCGCCGCCGATTACGAGAAGTGGGCGGCGCACGTCGTCGGTGTGATCGTCGACAGCTTCTGGCCCAGCACGCGGCACGTCAAGCACACGTTCGCCGACGCGCAGTTTTCCTTGGGCGACGCTCGCTACCTCATGGCGCAAATATCGCCGTTCAGCTTCAGTTGGCGGTGCGACGTCTACGCCAATTTATTGGCCTATCTGTTCGACGTGGTGGATCGCGAAAGGGCGATGATGACTTTCCGCTTTCTATGGGGGGTGGGCGTCAACGAGCCCGGCCCGGCCAGGAACCTCTATCCGCCGGTGCAGGCCGGCGACCAGGAATGGCGAGATTACTTCGTGGTCAACCTGCTGAACTTGCCCAACCACTACCACAACGGCGGGGTTTGGCCCTTTATCGGCGGGCTCTGGGTACGTTACGTCCACAAGCTCGGCCTGCTGGATTTGGCCCGGCGCGAATTGGTCAAGCTGGCGCGTCTCTGCTCGCTGGGCGTGTCGCAGGAATGGGAGTTCAACGAATGGCACCATGCCGAGACGGGCCGTCCGATGGGCAAGGCGTTTCAGGCTTGGAGCGCCGCCAGTTTCGTTCAAGCGTGTCACGATCTGCACATCGATCCCGCCTCATCGCACCATTGACCTCCGTTATCCGCCTAGGCGCGGCCGAAAGGCCGCCCACGGAACTCCCGGGTCGAATTCCAGCAACTCAGGAAGTCGTAGACGTCGTCTTCCGCCGGATCCTCCGAGGGCGAGTCCGCCACGTTTTGCGAAGTTGCGACGGCTGACGTCGACCCGGCGGCGGGCCCCGCGTGTCGAAGGACAGCCCCAGGGCTCGACTCTTCCGCCGGCCCGGTTCGCGGCGATTTGGTAACGAGAAGTAGAATGGCGCAGCCGATGAACGCACTGCAGACTGAGCCCACCAGGACGCCGACCTTTCCCGCCTCGATCAGTTCGCCGTCCAACCCCAAGTTCGCGATGAACAGCGACATCGTGAAACCGATCCCGCCTAGGCAACCCGCGCCGCACAAAACGCTCCAAGTGACCCCGGCCGGCAACCGCGCCAGGCCGAAGCGCACCGCCAGCCAACTGAATGCGACGATTCCGATCGGTTTACCCAGAATCAGTCTTGGTTTAGTTGGTGTCATGGCCACGTCAGTTCAGAATATGGTTACCCATGATGTTGGCGATGGTCCATGCCGCAATCGCTACCGCGGCAAAGGTCCGCACGAATCTCGGAAAAGTTGCGATCGTGGAAGGTTCACCGAAACTGTCGCGTCCTTCCCCGGACTTGAGTTCAGACCATCGCGCCATCAGTATCATTCCCACAACGCCGAAAAAAATGGCGTCTAGGCGAGTGAGCCAGCCGTCTCCAGCCGACGCGATTTTGAGGCCGATGATGACCAACGTCGCCGGTCCGATAAGCATCCATGTAAGTCTGGCAACCAGCAGGCGTAAACTGCTCGTACCATGTTCAGTGGGCGAATTCATATCCGATTTCCTTCATTAGGAACGTGCCGTCGAGGTCGCTTACAAGCAAGCTTCTGTTTTCCACGGTTCATCTTCCTTGCGATCGGTCCATTCCAACTAGGCTGCGCCCAATGCGTCGCCAGGCAGGGGAAGGCGATCAAGGCCGTGCAAGACCTCGAGCACCTCTTGGCTGATTCCGGACCACGTGAACCGGGCGCGGGCACGCTGCGAGCCGTACTTGGCAAGCTGGTCCGCCACTCGCGGATAGCGCAGCACCTGGCACAAGGCATGGCCGAAGGCCTCCGCGTCGAATGGGTCCGCGTACAGGGCATCGAGCCCGAACGTGATCTGCTCCCAGAGTCCGACTTCGGTGGTCACCACCGTCGGCGTGCCACAGGCCATGGCCTCGACGGCGGCCATCCCAAATGGCTCGTAGCGGCTGCTCAGGGCAAACACGTCGGCGGCGCGGTAATAGTTGGGTAGCAAATCATCGGGAATGTAATCGCGGAACAACACGCGCTCGGCGATGCCCAGCTCGGCCGCCAGACGCCTCAGCGCCGACAACTGCCCCAACTCGTCGTCGTTGAGGCGCGTGGAACCCACGGCGAGCAGCAAGCGGGCACCGGGCACGCGTTCGAAAACCCGCGTGGCGGACCGCAGCAGCAAATCGTAGCCCTTGTTCCGCGCCAAGCGGCCCAGCGCCAGCACGATCGGCCCTTCAGCGTCCAACGCGAGCTTGAGGGCCTGTCGCGTCGCCAAGGAGACGGGATAGAAGCGGGTGTCGTCGTAACCGGGGGGGATGACGCGGATCTTGTCTCGCGGCACGTCGTACTCGCCGTCCGACAGCACTTCGCGTTGTTGCGGCGTGGTTGCGACCAGCACGTCGCACTCATCGTAAACCGCCTTTTCGTCGCGGATGCGGCGGCGAAAGTTGTAGCGCCGCTCCATCTCCTCCGGGGCGAGCTGCATGTTATCGCGTTTCCAAGCGCCGATCGAGTGCGGCGTGTGGACGTGCGGCACGCGCAGCCAATGGGCGAGCGACCGTCCGGCCAGGCCGCCGTCCCAGTAATGGCTGTTGATGAACTCGTAACGCAATTGGTTTTGCCGCACGTAGCGGATGACGCGCGCGACCCACTCGGGAATGTGCTCGCAAAGGTATTCCTTGGGAATGAACTCCTCGCCGCCGCAGGGAAATCTCACGACGCGGACGCGCTCGGTCACTAGTTCGGCGGCGGGCTGGGCCTCGAACTGACGAGTGAAAATGTCGACCCGAAAACCCATCCGGCCAAGGCACTTGGCCAGTTCCAGGACATAGACGACTTGTCCCCCCGTGTCGGGCTTGCCCAATTCCGGCTCGGCCGAGACGTAGCCGTGCGTGGAAATCATCATGATTCGAGGCAGAACGGCGTCTGACATATTGAACCTCCGACTGAATCGTCTCGCCGATTCCACAAGCTTGGGAGTGGCCGTGCGATCGCGGGCGCGCCGCGAACAAAGTGCGGTCGCCAGCGAGGGAATTCCGCCGAATAATCCCAAAAAGCCGGCGAATCGAGAGAACGTGAAAGGAAGGTGAACCGACTAGGCGAAGAGCACGACGCCAAACCGGTGGCTCACCATCCGCCGCCGTTGGTGATGAACAGGCGGAGATACAACCCGTGCTCGGAGGTCGGGTTGACGTTGACGAGTTGACTGGTGGGTTCCGAGGTCATGATTAGGATTCTAGGGCCTGGACTTCCACATTGCAACCCCTCTTCCTGAACATTCCTGAACGCCCAAAGGTGAGCATCGTGACAATCCGACACGTCGGCAGTCGCAGTGTGCGGATTGACGGCTATTCGGGAGGGACCTATTTCATGTCGCCCAGCTTGCCGAGATCCTTTTTGCCGCCGATCAACAGCAGCAATTGGTCGTCGGTCAAGCGGAATTCGGCGTCGGGGTTCAAGGTCAGCTTGCCGGTCAGGTGGTCCTTGACGCCCACGAGCAGACAGCCGTAACGTCGCCTCAAGTCGGCCTCGCGCAGCGTACGACCCGACAGGCTCTGCGGCACCGCCATTTCGGCCAATTCGTTCTCGCTGTCGATCGTCAAGGCGGCGAGCACGTTCGGCCAAGTCATGCTATCGGCGAGTTGCACCGCCATTTCGGCCTCGGGAAACACTACGCGCTCGACGCCCAAGTGGTCGAGGATCTTTCCGTGCTCCGCACTGATGCCTTTGACCAGCACTCGCCGGGCGCCAAGCTCACGGGCATGCAACGCCGCGAGCAATGAAGGCTCGATGCTGTCTCCCAGGCTGATGAACACGGCTTGGGTCTGCGCCACAAGCAGGGCTTCGAGCGTCGCGCGGTCGGTGACGTTGGCCACGACGGCCTCGTGCAGCACTTGCTGAAGCTGCTCCACGCGTTTTTCGTTCATGTCGACGCCGGTCACTCGGCAGCCGTTGCGTGTCAGCCGCGTCGCCAGCGCCGTGCCGAACGAGCCCAAGCCAAGCACCAGAAACCGTTTGTCGCTCTTCATGCGGTCAACCTACCAGGATCTCGGCCGTTGGGTAGCCGAGCCGGTCGCTTGCTTCGACGCGCGCGACGGCGGCGAACACCGACAACGGCCCGAGGCGGCCAAGGAACATCAGGCCGACCAGGATCAGCTTGGCGGCCGGCGCTAGACCCGGCGTGATGCCCGTGCTGAGGCCCACGGTGCCCAACGCCGAACACACTTCGAACGCGGCATCGAGGAACACGTTTTCCGGCGCGTGGTGGGGCGCGTCGGCTTGCTCGACGAAAAGCAGGCCGGTCAGACCGACCGCGGCGACGAGGGCGAACAACAGCAGGGTGGCCGTGGCCCCGTCCACCGTCGCGTCGGCGATGGCCCGGTGAAACACGGTGGGCCGGCGCCGACCGCGGAACTTCGACCAGGCATGGCACCCCAGCACGGACAGAGTGGACACTTTGAAGCCGCCGGCCGTCGAGCAAGGCCCCCCGCCGACGAGCATCAGCACCATGAACACGAACAAGGTGGCATTGGTCAGTGAGGCCATGGGCACGGTTTCGAAGCCCGCTGTCCGCGTCGTCGTCGATTGGAAGGCCGCCACCAACAGCTTTTCGATCAGTGGCATGCCACGCAGGGCGTTGTTCCATTCCAACACGAGCACGGCCAGGGTGCCGCCGGCTAAGAGCACGAAGGTGCCGACCAACATCAGCCTGCAATGCGCGCTCAGCCGCGTCCGGCGCCCGCGGAACGCGTCGCGCAGGGCTTCGGCAAGTTCGCGGATCACCGGGAAGCCAAGCCCTCCCAAAACGATTAACCCCATGATGGTCAGGTTCACCGCCACATGGGCGCGGTCGGCAGCCAGACTGGCGTCGCGCAGAGAGAAGCCCGCGTTGCAAAACGCCGAAATCGCGTGAAAGCACGATTCCCAAACGCTCCACGTCGAAAGCCCTTCGCGGCAGCCCCAGGCCACGAGCAGCGCGCAGCCGGCGGCTTCGCAGGCCAGCACCATTCGCAGGATTTGCCACAGCGTTCGGCGCAGGTCTCGCCCTGCGCCGCCCAGGGTGTGCCGGACGATTTCCTTGTGGCGCAAGCTCTCACGGCCGCCCAGGCGGAGGACCACGAACGTGGTGACCGTCATGATGCCGATGCCCCCGACCTGGATCAGCGCGAGGACGACGGCCTGGCCGAAACCGGAGAATTCGTTGCCGGTGGAGCGGACCGTCAAGCCAGTCACGCAGGCGGCGCTGGCCGAGGTGAACAGGGCGTCGACGGTCGTCAGCGGCGTGGCGCCCTCGACGACGGCGAGCGGCAGCCGCATCAAGAGTGTGCCCACCGCGATCATGCCCGCGTACCACGCGAACGCGGCGCGGGCCGGATAACGCAGCAGCGAGCCGCTGAAACGAAGCATCGGTTTGGTTATGTTCCCGTGAGGCCCCTCGGCGAAGCGACGGTTTCGATCGCGCACGCGCGTCACGTTAGCCGTTTTATCGCCGATTGGCTACGCCTTGCGTCACGAATGCAAACCCGCTGATGATCATCTCAGGCGCGTTCCCCAAGGTTGCGTTCAGCATGCCGCCTAGGGTTGATGTGCTCCCCAACGGCAGCGGGGTGACGTCCATTTTCTACTTGACTGCCAGCACGACCTCGACTGGAACCCACATGCGCTTTATCGCCGTACGCTTGACGACGAGGCCGGCAGCCTCCAGCGCACGGCGAACGAAGATCGGCCGGCAATCCATGAGATTGGGGAAATGGCGGTGCGTCCACTCGAATACCCGAAGCACGGTTCCCGGCTTGCCTTCTTTCGACACCGCGACGACGACAATTCGTCCGCCCGGCCGTAGAACGCGGCGGCATTCGGCGAGTACGCGTGGAATTTCCGGCGTGTCGAACAGCTCCAGCGTAAAGCTTGTGAATATGGCGTCGAACGACGCCGCCTTGTAGGGCAATTTGGCAGCATCGCCGCAGCGGAGTTCAACTCGCTTGGCCAGGCCCGCTTGCTTGAGTGTCGCCAGGGCGAAGTCGCGCATTCGATCCGAAAGATCGATTCCATATACATGCCCCTTGGGACCGATTGCCTCATCGTAATCGGTCGTAAGCGCCCTGCCGCCGGGCTCATTAAATCCGTCCATAATTCCACTCTTGGATTCCGAGCTAAGAAGCTATCGCAAGGCCGCCGCGCGGGGGGAGTCGCGCGCCACGACGATTCACCCGGCCTTGCCTTGCAGGTAGCGAGCGGTGTTTCCGAGAAACTTCTGTCGGCACTGATCCATGCAGAAGAAATACGTATGGCCGTTCACCTCTTCCCGGGCGCCCGCGAGCAGCTTGTTGATTCTCGCTCCGCAAACCGGGTCGACCACGAGATTGTCATGCTGGTAGGCATCGGCCTCGGTGAGGCGGAAGTAGATGTCGACGAACTCCAGCAGCTTGCCGTCGACCCAGGCCGCGATCGTCTCGTCGTCGGGCTTCTCGACCGCAAAGTTCGCCTGGTCTCCTTTGTCGTACTCGAACAAGATCGGCAAGATCTCCAACGAATAGGCCACTACGCCCTTGATCACCGCTTCATCAGCCGAAACGCTGAACTCGACCTTGGTGCTGGCGGGGAACATGGCCGTATGGTCGAACACGCAGGCGGCGCGGCGCGGCCGCGCGGGATCGGACGGTTCCATGCGAGCATTGTCGAAACACCTGGTCAGACGTTCCAGCCGCGGCGTGATGATGGCGGTGATCAGCCGCCGCGCGAACGGATCGAAACGCTCGATGCGCAGTTCCCGGGCCGTCATGTTAGCCACGAACTTCGCCTTCCGCTCGCGCCGCTGTCCTTCGACGACGGCCAACTTGTCTCTTACGAGCTGTTCGAATTGATCGGGATCGTTCATCATCCATCTCCCTCATGGGTGCGAAATCACCTTCGCGCCCCGGTTGGCACCGCCAACTGGCAGAAAGGCGGCGCCACGCGCTATTGTAGCGCAATCTGTCGATAGTCAAGTATCGGGCGGTACTTGCTCCAGTGCTTCAGGGATGGGGCACCACGGTTCCCAGGGGGCGTGGCACACGAGCTCGCTCATGGGCCTGTACGTTCATGATTCTTCTCCCTTGGATTCAATCTGAATTCAATCTCTTGACCCGGATGGCGTTTCCACCCCGTTCTTCAGCCTCCGTGCCGTGCGTTGCCACGACCGCACTGCTGACGACCACTCCCCTTACAAGGTGGTCGCAAACGACGTGCCAGACTGGCCGCCGGGACCGATGCGGCGCGCGTTCTGCGAAGGCGCCGCGCCTCGAACTGTCGCGAAGCTGTTTTCGAACGCCTAACCGGGCGTTGCCGCACGCGTGCGTGCGGAAACGCGCGCCAATTTCATCGTTTCGTCGGGAACCTCGCTGGAATGGTCGCGATTCGCGAACGGCACGCAAAGTGCATTGCATGGTTCCCAAAGATTTCAACCTCACACCCGTAATAGGAGACCAGCCGTGCAAACGATCGTCGTCCGACAGCCATCAACAAGGAGTTGCTCAGTCATGAAACGCGGCATGAAGTACCAATTGCCGTTCGTCGCCGCGGCCCTCGTGGCGGCGTCGCTGACGTTGGCGTTCGCCGGCGATGAGAAGCCGAAGGCGCGGCAAGCCGCCGCGAAGAGCAAGGCCCACCGAATCCACGCCAAGAGCAAGGCGCCGCAGGTCGACGCGAATGGCAAGGCGGAACAAGGCGGCGCGTACCATGTCGCGGCGGGCAAGACGTACAACATGCAAGCCCAGGACCACGCGCGGATGCTGCAGAAATACGCGGACCTCGGCGACAAGGTGCCGGGCGACGTCGTTCAAGACCATGCGGCCGCGATTCGCTTCAACACCAAAGGGGCCAAGAAATCGTTTGCGCGCTTGGCCGAGTCGGACCCGGACAATGCCGCCCTCGGCAACTTAGTCGAGCAATTGC
>DATLQY010000175.1:0-4874 GCA_035534975.1 Pirellulales bacterium | reverse complement strand
ATAAAACGACAGGAACGCCTGGGACTTGACCGCCTGGTTAGAGCTCTGCGCGGCGTCTCAGTGGGTATCGCACTGGCGGGTGGCGGCGCGAAAGGCATGGCCCACTTCGGCGTGTTGAACGCGTTGGAGCAGGCGGGCTTGTCATTCGACGTCATGTCGGGCACCAGCGCCGGCGCAATGGCGGGCATTCTTTACGCCTCGGGAATGTCGCCGGAGCAAGCGATCAAGAACTTCCAGCAGGATCTGACGCCCTCGCGGCTGTTTCGCTCCTTGCCTAAGTGGCCCAACTGGTACCTCGTGTCGCAGTACCGTCGCCGCGCCTGGGATGGCATGCTGCGGAAATATCTGCACGATTGGCGACTCGAACAACTGTCGATCCCGTTTAACGCCGTCACGGTCGATTTGGTGCAAGCGCGCACGGTGGTGCGCAGGCAGGGAGACGCAGTCCATGCGATCCTCGAAAGCATTAACTTGCCGATCGTCTCAAAACCGATTCTGCGCGACGGCATGGCCCTGGTCGACGGTGGCGTGCTCAATAATCTGCCGGCCGATGTGCTTGCCGAAGGTGGCGTCGACTTCGTCGTGGGCGTGGACGTCTCGAGCCGCGTCCGCCCTGAGTTTGCCGGCAATCGTCCCGACATGCCGACGGGCAGCATGCGAGACGCCGGCGCTCTCGATACGCTGTTTCGCATCTTCGAATCGCAGGCCCACAACATCGGCAAGCTTCGCAATCGAGCGGTCGATTTCTGGATTAAGCCCGACACGTCGGGCTTCGGATTGGCCGAGTTCCATCGTACGGCGGAAATCGCCGCCGTCGGCGAGGCCGCTGCGCACGACGCAATTGCCGAACTCAAGCAGCGACTGGGCGAGTTGGAAAAACGATTGCTCGAGCAATCCAGGTCGCGCGCTTAGCCGTGGTCTGCCTGTTCCCACAATGGTACAACGCGTCGCTTCGAAAAGCGCCTCAATGAAATGACGATACTCGCACGACTGTTCGTCGGGCTCATCGTGGTCCCGACCACGATCTGGATCGCACTGGCGGTTTATTACCACCTACGCCGGCTTTGGTTGCGATGGGTCGTGTCACTCGTACCAGTGGTCGTAGTGGGAGTGAGCCTGAGAGTGCTGTCGTTCGTCCCCTGGGCGCTCGCCGTTTGGTTGGGGTTGCTGGTGATCTCGATCGCGTGGTGGTTTTCGCTGCGCCCAAGATCGGACCGTGATTGGGCCCTGGGGATGGAAGTGCTTCCCCGTACCGAGATCGTGGGCGACACGCTGCGCGTGCGGCACTTCCGCAACTTCAACTATATGGCGGCGGGCGAACCGATCCCGCGTTACGAGGAACGAACGTATGACCTCGCGAAACTCTCTTCGCTCGATTATTTCTTGTCGCACTGGTCGGGACCAGTGATGGCGCACACGCTCGTGACCTTCGGGTTCGACGACGGACAATTTCTGTGTGTGTCGGTCGAGGCGCGCCGCCAGCACTGGCAAAGGTATTCGCCGCTGTGGGGCCTGTTTCGCTCGTACGAGTTGATTTTCGTGCTTGGCGATGAGCGCGACTTCGTGCGAGTGCGGACGAATATACGTCGGGAGCGAGTGTACATGTATCGTCTGCGTTTGCCTCCGCAGCATTTGCGACGACTGATCCTCGACTACGTCAGGCGGGTCGAGATGTTGGCCACCCAACCCGGCTGGTACAACTCAGTCACCAGCAATTGCACGACCAATCTGTTTTACCAAGGGCACGCGCGCGTGCCGTGGTGGATGAAGCCGGGTATCTTCCTGAATGGCTTTTCGGCGCGCACAATGTATCGACTTGGCTTCTTGAGCGACAGTCTGCCGTTCAAAGAACTACAGGCCCGCTGCGCCATACGTGAACTAGCTTTGGCCGCCGGCGACGCGGCCGATTTCTCGCGACAGATCCGCTCACACATCATTATGCCCCCGCCCGACCCCCACACCGAGCAATCAAAATGACAGCCGGCCCCTGACAACAACGAGCGTGGCTGTCGCGGTATGGCTCTGCGCTGGATCGAGGGTCTCCGCGTCGAGTCCGGTAGGAATCGAGGTACGGTCGCGGCTTGCCGTCGAATTTCGTCATCCGTATAATGCGCCGCAGACCGCAAAGCCCCTCGCGGCGAGGAGCGTGTTTATGGTTCGCGCCGGTTGGTCGAATTTGATTCCAAGTGACGTCTGTTTCCGGGGTCCCGGTGCGTTTCGCATCGACGCCTACTCCGAATACATGCCAGCACCCCGTGTTGGTTGGAAGCCGTATGGCTCGGCGCCGGTCAATGCTCAACTGTTTTCGCCAGACGATCCCTACGGTTGGAAGGTCCACGAATTTGATGAAACGCTCGAGTTGCAACCGGGACTGCACCAGATCGCCAAGCAACTGATGACCCGTCTCAAGCGGCTACAGGACGGAAATCCGGAAACCGGCCTTCCCAGGCACATATCTGAAAGCAATCCTTTTTGGCCGCCCGAGTTGGCCCGGTCGAATCTCCAGAACGATCGCTGTGTTCTTCTGCTGCCGCTGTCGCTATCACGCACTCAAGATGACAAGGGGCGCGTTCGTTGGACGCTCTTCGGCAACAGCGAGCAAGGGCCGGGCAAGGCATTTTGGAAGAGCTTTTTCACGGCCCCTCAGGTCGAGGCGCCAGCGGAGTTTGGCGTTGGTTTTTTCTGCCGGCTGTTACATTCGGTCTACGGCGAAAGCATTCAGGACGCCGAGGGATTGCGCCGAGCCGGATTTCGAATTCTTCCGGAGGATCAGCCGGATTTCCCGTTTTGGAACGACGGCGAATTACCGTCGTGGGCAAAGGCGTTTGTGCTTCGAGACGACGAGCCCAGCGACTTCGTGAAATACCTGCTTACGTTCCGCCAGTTTGGGCGACTGCCGGCACCGGTACGTGAAGGCTACATAGGCGGCCGCTTGGCGCTCTTGCCGTTTCCCGGCAGTTTGGTCTTTTGGGGCGTCGACCGGGCCCGACGTGTCTATCCTCGGTTGCCGCTGGCATTGCAAGTCCCCCTCTTGGCCAACGTGAATCGCCATGAATCGCCGATCGGGATCCGAATCCCACAAGCCGGTGTGTTCCATGTGCCGAACGCCGATCGGCCAACCTATGTCAGCGCGGCCGGGCATTTGCGCAACACCTACAAGCGGACGCACCGCTGGGAAAAGATCCTGCGCGATGAGGATGAGTTGGCATTGATCGGCAAAGAAGCGTCGCTGGTGAACGTCTTGTTCAGCACCATCCCGGGCGACGTGGAACTCTACGGTAAGCCCATGGCCCGCAACGTTCAAATTTGGACCGAGCGCGCTGAATTGCTGCTCGACGGACCGCACGCCTCGCCCGCCGACATCAAGCACGCGATGCGAACGGTCCAGGCAGGTGGTGTGTTTGGTTACAGGTTCTTGTTCCCGGCCATGCGCGTGGGCAAACATGAGGTTTACTGGCATCGACCGCTCGTGGCGTATCGTGACGCGGCGGGCGAGGTCGCTGTGCTGCCCGACGCGCCTATCGGCTATTTGACTGCATACGATGCGGACAACCCAAGCTTGGATCGCGCCATCGAGTTATGGCCTCGCTTGCAGCGTCGAGGGGTGTTGATGGCGGCGCTGGCCGGCGAAAACTATAACCGCAAGCGTGTCGTGCCGACGCAGGTGCGGAACGTCCGCAAGCTGACGCATGCGTATGCTCTATTCGGCGAAAAGCCGCTGCCAATCAACTTTGCCCGGCGTATCATGGGACTCGACCGCGAGGGCGCCGGCGAGCGCTGGCTGGCGGAACTGCCCGAGCAGGTGGCCACCCGCATCCGCGAGATTGTCGTGCCCGCCGAGCAGCTCACGGGAAAGCCTGGCCACGCTCCAGATTCGTTGACCTACGCGCATTCTGCGCGGCGCTCGTTCGAGGTTGCCTATTGGAAGACCATCGCTTCATTGGCCGAAGGGGCCCTGCTCAACAAGAACAATGCCGACTGCGTGCTCGACGAGGCAACCCAGCGCATGCTGCCCTATCACGAACGTCACCTTGAGGGCCTCGGTGATTTGCTGCTGGCATATTACGAGAAGAAGATTGCGGCAGCGAAAATGTCGGGCAAGGCGCTGGCCGGCGAGGTGCCCTTCCGATGGCGCACTGACTTGGACTACTCGTGGATGGGCGGTTGGCGGAAAAACCAGGAGGCCGAGGCTGAGCGCAATCTGCTCGTCGTGATTCCAGGCCGAAATCACCACGAAACGATTATTATGGCGGATCATTATGACACGGCCTACATGGAAGACAAGTACAAGCAAGATTCTCGAGGTGGAGGCGCGCGCATTTCGGCTTGCGGCGCGGATGACAATCATTCGGCGACGGCCGCGATGATGTTGGCCGCGCCGATTTTCCTCGAAATGAGCCGCCAGGGGAAATTGGGGTGCGATATTTGGCTGGTGCATTTGACCGGCGAGGAATTTCCCGCCGACTGCCTCGGGGCCCGAGCATTGACCGAGCGGCTCGTCGAGCGAACACTCAAGCTGCAATTGCCGCGAGGAAAGTCCAAAGACTTGTCCAAAACAACGGTCCGCGGCGTTTATGTTTCGGACATGATCGCTCACAATCATGACCGCGAGCGCGACATCTTTCAGATCTCACCGGGCAACGATCCGGGCTCGATGTGGCTCGCGTATCAGGCACACCTTGCCAATGAGATTTGGAACGAATCCGTTCCCTACTGGAACAAGCGGCAAAAGCGTGACGGCCTCTCGCGCGGCCGCCGCAGTCCACACGGTGCCGCGATTCCGGAGGTGGCACCGTTTCCGCGGCTTTCCGGCCACGTGCGCGTGCCCTCCGATCCACGAAGCACGCTTTACAACACGGACGGGCAGATTTTCT
>DATLQY010000174.1:0-9582 GCA_035534975.1 Pirellulales bacterium | reverse complement strand
CGTCGTTTCTTACGGTCTTCGGCCTGGTCGCGTTTCTCACGGTGACTTTTACGCGCAAATGGCACTGGCAAGTCCTGTCGTTCATAAGTCTGGTTTGGCTGGGGCTGTGGGCTTATCACTTCGAAAAGATCGGCGTGGCCTTCATGCCGGCACTGGACGAGGGGACGACGCTCGACATGCCCATCACGGTGCCCCGCGCCAGCGTGACGCAGGCCGCCGATGATCTCAAGGCCCGCGACGCCTTGCTGCGAGGTTTCCCCGAGGTCGAGAGCGTGATCGGCAAGGCGGGCCGCGCCGACACGCCCACCGACCCGGCGCCGCTCGACATGGTCGAAACATTCGTCAACTTCCGGCCCAAGGAACTGTGGCCCAAGCGGGTGCTGAAGTTCGCCGACGCCGAGAAACATGTCGCCGCGACGCTTGCGGTTCTGGAGCAAGGCGTATTCGTCAACGTGGGCCTGGCGACCGACGACCGCAAGGCGCTGGTGAACGACGCCACCCAGAAAGCCCTGGAGCGCTTCGATGAGACGGTGCGCGAGCTGGCCCTGCTGCGCTTTCACGAGGTCGAGCGCGACTTGGGGCCGCACCTGACGCGCTTCGCCGTGGCCAAAACGGTCGAGCACATCGGCAAGGCCGGCAGACTCGCCTGGCCCGAGGGAACGTTGCCGGACGAGCAAGCGCATCAGGCGATCGACGAAATGTCCAGCGAGCTCACGATGGAGTTTGGACCCTGGCTGGCCAAGAACCCGGCCTGGGAGGACCTGGCCGAGATCAGCCGCCGCGTGGCCGTGGGCTTGCAGGAGCGGGGCGCTATCGATGACGTGGTCGCCGCCCTGGAGATCGAGTCGAACGAATCCAGCGAGCCCGGCCGACCGCGTGGCGCGGTCGCCTACGTCGTGGATCTGGCGCGCGAGGCCTACGACACGTTGCGTGGCGAACCGCCGACCTTTGCCGGCGCCTTGCTCGTACGGCTGGAGGCCGAACGGATGAAACAGTGGCGCGAGCGGGTGCATCGGATCAACTGGGAACTGTTCGATACCGGCACAGAGGCCTTCGCCGAGTACGCCTTGGAGGAATTGGCCAAGGCGGCCGTCAACCTCAAGCTGTTGGCCAATGCGCCGCGCGCGTCCGAAACCGAATTGTTCGCGGCGGGAGTTGTCGCAGGCCAACTCGACCGCCCGGTCGATAGCGCCGCCTTCGAGCCCTTTCTCGCCTTGCGCGGCGGGCTGGTGGCGACGCTCCGCGGCCGCGTGTTCCTGTGGCCCCGCCAGACCGGACCCAAGGGGGACCTGGTCGACGACGAGATGGGCCGCGTATTGCAAGTGCCGGGCTGGAGCAACATCTTCACGCAACCGATCATCAACCGCATCGAGATGCTCTCGACCGGCGTGCGGACCGATATCGGCGTGAAAGTCTTCGGTCCCGATTTGGAAGCGATCGACCGCGTTTGCAAGGACATCGAGGCCGTGCTCAAGCCGCTCAACGGCGCTCGCGACGTGATCGCGGCGCCGATCATGGGCAAGGGCTACTTGCAGATCGACATCGACCGCAAGCAGGCCGCCCGCTACGGGATCAGCGTCGAGGACATCCAAAACGAAATCGAAGTCGCATTGGGTGGCCGGGCCGTCACGTTCACGGTGGAAAAGCGCGATCGCTTCCCTGTGCGCATCCGTTACGTTCGGGCGCAGCGCGAAGACGAGGAGAGCATTCGGCGCCTCTTGGTCAGTTCCGGCGGCATGGGCGGCCGCGGCGCCGGCGCCGCGGCGGGCGGAATGGGCGCGGCCAACATGGCCGGCGACGGGGAACCGCCGCCGGCGGCCCCATCGGCAGGCGAGACCCACTCCGCCGCCCCAGGGCACTCCGTCAGAGGACGTTCGCTGATTCCCTTGAGCGTGGTGGCCGACGTGCGCGTGGTCGAGGGACCGGCGATGATCAAGAGCGAAAACGGGCGGCTCCTGAACTACGTGACGCTCAACGTCCGCGGACGCGACATCGTCGGTTTCGTCGACGAGGCCCAGCGCGTCGTGGCGCAAAAAGTGCGGCAACCCGAGGGAGTGAACATCGCATGGAGCGGCGAGTTCGAGCACCAGGTCCGCGCCGCCCGCACGCTGCGGTTCGTGTTCCCGGCCGTGATCGTACTGATCTTCGTGATCCTTTACCTGACCTACAAGGACCTGGCCGACGCGGCGTTGATGATGCTGGCCGTGCCCGAGGCCCTGGCGGGCGGCGCTTTCTTCATGTACCTCTTTCCCAAGATCGTCGGCGGTTGGACGACCCCGCCCATGGACTTCAGCGTGGCCGTCTGGGTCGGCTTCATCGCCTGTTTCGGCATGGCCACCGAGACCGGGATCATCATGCTGGTCTATCTCCGCGAGGCGATCGAGAAGCGCGGCGGGCTGGAAAAGATCGCCAGCCTCGAAGAGCTCCGCCAGGCGGTGATCGAGGGCGCCGTTCACCGCCTGAGGCCCAAGCTCTTGACCGAGGGGGTGGCGATCATCGCCATCTTCCCGATGGTCTTCGCCAAGGGGGTCGGCGGCGAAATTCTCGCGCCGATGGCCTTGCCCGTGCTCGGCGGGTTGTTGATTTCCGACGAGGTCGTCGATTTGTTCCTGCCCGTGCGGTTTTACTGGGTGCGCCGCGCCCGCTGGCTTAAGCTGCAAGAGGACAAACGGCGGAAGGAAATGCTGGAAGCGCCCTCGGCGGTCGCCGAAGTCGAAGCTGACGTCGCCGTTTGAATTTGAATTAGTCTTTCGCCGTTTCCAGAAAGAGACGTTGATACGATGCGAACTGCAACGTTCCTGGGGCTCGTGGTTCCGTTCGTCATAGGCACGTCACCACCGGCCTGCCAAGCGCAGGAGCGGCACGCGCAAAACGAGCCAAAGGCACTGCTTGAAGGACTGGCCGCCGCACGTAAAACTCAGGAGGACTACGGCAAGTTGCAACGAGAACTCGTTCAAAAGGCCAGCGCAGCGCCGTCCGACGAGGACCGACAATCCGCCGAGCGATCGCTCAACGAGGCGGAGAGAGATTTCTTGAACCAGAAGCGAGAAGCAGCGCGCCGCCTTTTGGATCTCGTCCAAACACACCCAGCCGAACCGGCCGCCATTGATGCGCTCGTTTGGGTCGCCTCGCATGCTCCGCGCGGATCAGATCGTGAGGTCGCGATGGACACCCTCATTCGCGATCATCTCGACAGCGAGAAGCTGGGGTGCAGCGTATGTGAGTCGCTGGCGTACGCGCGCCGCGAGAATGACCTGCGTCAGCTTATGGAAAGCAGTCCGCACGTAATCGTGCGGGCATTCGCATGCTACGAGCTGGCCGGCTACTTGAAGAAACAAGTCGAGACGAATCCGGCTGGTCGGGAGCGGCTGGAAGCTCAAATCGAGGCCCTTTTTGAGCAAGTCGCCGACAGCTACGCCGATGTCGAGCATCCTTTTTGGAAACGCCCCCTGGGAGACTTGGCAAGCGCGGAACTCTTCGAGATCCGACATCTGATTGTCGGAAAGATGGCGCCGGAAATCGAAGGCGACGACATGGAAGGCCATCGCCTCAAGTTAAGCGATTACCGCGGTAAAGCTGTGTTGCTCGAATTTTGGGCCTTTTGGTGAGGGGCTTGTAAGGCTATGTTGCCTCACGAGCGGTCGCTCGTAAAACGATTTGCGGACAAGCCCTTCGCTCTGCTCGGCGTCAATGCGGATGCACAGGAGCAATATGTCGAATCGCTACAAAAAGAACCTATTCCCTGGAGGTCATGGCGTGATGGCGACCCCATCACGGGACCGATCAGCAGCAGGTGGAACGTGAGGAATTGGCCCACCCTCTATCTGCTCGACGCGCACGGAATAATTCGGTCTAAATGGCTGGGCGATCCCGGCGAAAAGGAACTACGCGACGCCATCAAGTCACTCCTCGAGGAGATCGAAATCCCATGACATGTCGACGAACGATCGTATTCGCAATTGCCGCCGGTGTCGGCCTGACTGGCGGTGTCTATCTGTTAGCGCTGGTGGCGGCGGAGCCGACTGTCGGCCTCGGCCAGGATGGCAAGCCCGAGCCGAGTACGGTTTCGGCCGACGAGGCGCTTTCGCGTTTGAAGGAGGGCAACCGCCGCTGTATCGGAGGCGAATCGAGCCATTCGCACAACCTGGAAAACTGGCGCGAGCGTTTCTTACGAATGCAGCGACCGTTCGCGACCATTCTCGCCTGTAGCGATTCGCGGGTGCCGCCGGAGCTGCTGTTCGACCAAGGGTTCGGCGACTTGTTCGTAATTCGTATCGCCGGCAACGTCGTGGGACCCGACGTGATCGCGAGCATTCAATACGCCATCGCGCACCTCGATAATAAGTTGATCGTCGTGACCGGCCACCAAAACTGTGGGGCCGTGACGGCGGCGCTCGGTCCGAGCGGTGCGACCGCGGACGAGCCGGCCGAGCTTCGCGGTCTTCTCGACCGTATCCGTCCTGGAATCCAGTCCATTCGCGCCGCGTCGGATGCGAACCAGGCCATCGCCAAGGCCGTCGAAGCCAACGTGCGCGCCTCGGTGAAGCAACTGCGAGAAGTTCCGACCATCGCGCAAGCAATTCGCGCGAGGGACGTCAAAGTCATGGGAGTGATTTATGCCATTGATACGGGAAAGATCGCGATCGTCGACGATTGATGGTTGCGTGAAACGTGGAAACTATATTTCGCGCGGCCAAGAATGAGACATGCACGGTGGCTGGGGCAGAGCCTAAGCGATGCCCCGGTCGCGATCTAGCCGGGGCATCGCTTAGGCTCTGCCACCAGCCACCACTTTCTCGTGACAAAATGTCTCATGGTCGGCCGCGCGAAGTATCGCACAACCAACACTTGGAGGAGTCTATCGATGCGATCGAAACTGCTGGGCGTGCTGGGATTGTCGGCCGCCGTGACGTTACTGTTCGTTCTTTCGTCTTCCGCCTGGCCACAGGGTTCCGGCAGCAGCCGGACCACGCCTCCGGCGAAGCCGCGACCGAAAACTCCCGCCGATTTCCACCGCGAATTCTGGCAATTCCTGACGCGCGGCAAGAACCCCTACAAGAAATGGACCGCCTGGCCCGAATCGGCTGAACCGCGCGCGGGCGAGGCCCCGCACGGCGCGTTCGTCAAGACCTACGCCAACGCCATCGCGATCAAGGACACGGCGGCGTTGGCACACGGTTCGATCCTCGTCCAGGAGGAGCTCGACGAAGACCAGAAGACGCTTAAAAGCGTGAGCGTCATGTACCGGGTCAAGGGGACCGACCCCGACCATTTCGACTGGTACTGGCTTCGTTACTTGCCTGACGGCACCGTCGCCAAGCAACCAGGCAAGCAACCCGCCAATCAAGGCGGCAAGCCGATCGCGGGAAAGGTCGCGAGCTGCATCGAATGCCACGCCAAGGCCGGAGGCGACGACCTGGTTCATTCGAATGACGAGGCGGCGCCCGAGGAAGGAAACTAAGGACGCCGTCGTTCGCAGCCCGTAGGGCAATGGCCAATCATGTTCGTCCCCGCCACCGATCCCACGCTCGACGCGCCGCTCGATCTCTCGCGCGTCGTCGTGATCATCCCCGCGCTCAACGAGGAAGCCTCGTTGCCGCTGGTGCTGCGCGACCTGCCGCGGGTCGGCCGCGTGATCGTGGTCGACAACGGTTCAACCGACGCGACGGCGAACGTGGCGGCCGAAGGGGGCGCCACCATCGCGGCGGAGCCGCAACGAGGTTACGGCGCCGCGTGCCTGCGGGGCATGGCCGTCATAGAGGAGGCAGTCGCCGGCGGCGCTCCTTCGCCGCGCGTCGTGGCGTTTCTCGACGCCGATTACAGCGACCATCCCGATCTGCTGCCGCAACTCGCCACGCCCATTCTGGAGGGCAGGGCCGACTTCGTGCTCGGCTCGCGCATGCTCGGAAAGCGCGAGCCCGGCGCGATGCCGGCGCAGAGCCGTTTCGGCAACCGGCTGGCGTGTGTCCTGATGCGGTTTCTGTTCGGCGCGCGCTTCACCGACCTGGGGCCGTTTCGAGCCATCTCCTACCAAAGGCTGCTCGAGCTGAGGATGACCGACAGAAACTTCGGCTGGACGGTCGAGATGCAGATCAAGGCGACGCGCGCAAAGCTGCGAACGCTGGAAATCCCGGTCCCCTACCGCCGCCGCGTCGGCCAGAGCAAGATCAGCGGCACCCTGTGGGGTTCCGTTCGGGCGGGCTACAAGATCCTGTATTTGATCGTAAAACATGGTTTTTGGCACAGCAGTCGATAACGAGCACTGTCAGCCTGAACACACACGATGTCACAACGCGACTTGCCCACGACCGTTGCGACACGCAAAACTTCATCGCGACTGTACTGGCTAGCGGCCCTTGCCGTGGCTTCGTGGCTCGTCTATCTGGCCATCGCCGCGCGTGGGCAGAGCCTGCATGTGGAAGGATCCGGCGGACGTTCGCTGCTGACGATCCTGGCGATGTTCGGCTTCTGTTTCGTCTGCTACCTGGCGGCCTTGCGCATCGCCCTGGCTGTTCCTCAGGACCGACGATTGATGGGAATCATCTTAACGGCGTCGGTCGCATTCCGCCTGACGCTGCTCCTCTCCGACCCCATCGAGGAAATCGACATCTACCGCTACTTGTGGGACGGCGCGGTTTCGACCCAGGGCGTCAGCCCATTCCGTTACGCCCCCGACCAGGTGCTCGCCGCCGCGGCCGACGACGTGCTGCCCGCAGACCTCGCGCGGCTGGTGGCATTGCGTGACGGCTCACCGGCCTTGCGGCAGATCTTGTCGCGCATCCACTACGGCGAATTGCCGACCATTTATCCGCCCGTCAGCCAGTTGGTGTTCGCCCTGGCGACTTGGACCACGCCCCGGGCTGCCAACGTCTGGGCGAGGATGACGGTCATGAAAGCCTGGTTCGTGCTTTTTGATTTGGCAACGCTGCTGCTGGTCATTCGATTGCTGCGAAAGACGGGACGGCACATCGGATGGGCAGTCGCTTATGGCTGGTGCCCATTGTTAATCAAGGAAATCGCCAACAGCGGGCACCTCGACGCGTTGGCCGTGTTCTTGACGACATTCGCCGTGGAGCGGACTGTCGCCGTATCGTACGGTGAACCGCCGTCGTCGGCAGATGCCGCCATACGCCAGTTACCGGCCGGGATGAACCGCGGCGCGGCGTGGGTTGCGGCCTTGGCGTTGGCGCTGGCCGTCGGGGCGAAACTCTACCCACTGGTCTTGGCGCCGCTCTGGCTTGGCTCGCTGGTGCGGCGGTTGGGATGGCGCGCGGCCGCCGGGCCCGCATCGCTGTTCGCCATGACGACCGCGCTGGTGCTTTGGCCGATGGTTCCCCACGGCGAGGTCCGCTCGAGGTCCGAACCGACGCGCGAGAGCACCGTGGTCGGTGACGATGCTCCGCCGTTGCCGCCGGTGGAAGGCGACACCATGGCGCGCGATCCGAGCGAAAGCCTGCGGGCGTTTCTCAGCCGTTGGGAGATGAACGATTTCCTGTTCCTCTTGGTGATGGAGAACCTGCGGCCTACCGAGTCGCTGCCGCCCAAGGAGGTCGCGTGGTTCTCCGTGGTGCCCGAAGCATGGCGAAGAGCGATCCTCTCGACGGTCGAAGCGCGGTTTTCGGTTGGGACGCAGGATGCCGCGTTCTTCATGAGCCGCGTATTGACCTCAGTCGCGTTCCTCGCCGTCGCCTGTGCCTTGGCCTGGCTCGGCGCACGCGCGGCGACCGCGGCCGACTGGCTCCGCGCGGCTTTCTTGACCGTGGCCTGGTTCTGGCTCCTTTTACCCACGCTCAACCCTTGGTACTGGAGTTGGGCCATGCCGCTCTTGCCGTTTGCGCGCGGCCGCGCGTGGCTGGCCCTCAGCGGCCTGGCGCTGGTCTACTACCTTCGCTTCTGGTTGGTCTACCATTTCAGCGACGTTGCGATGCTCGGCACGCGCTACACCGGGCCGTTCTTCTTCGATTACGTAGTCACCTGGTTCGAGTTCGGGCCTTGGTTCGTTTGGCTGGCGGTGGATTTCATGATCAGCATTCTCGGCCGCGTGAATTATGACGCAGCGTCCGAAACCTCAATGGCCATCAGCCGCCTCCGCGAAGAAAAGGCGCGCGACTAATCGCCGGCGTTGCGCCGATTCGAGGAGCCCCGAGATTTTCGCGCGGTGCTTTGGACGAGATCCCGGAGGGTCTCGCCGCCCGGCAGGCCGCGATAACCGTAACGCAAGCTCATGTTGATATTGAACCACGTCTCGCCCTCGATTCCCGCGACCGCGCCGGATCTCGTTGTGGGCCATTTGTCGAATAGCAGATGATGAGCTTTGATCCACCGCACGAGTCGCAGCCGGCCCAACAAGCGGCCGCGTACCATTCTACCTCTGCCGCGGCGCCTGGCCAAAAGTTTCGGCAGCGATGTCGTTGGCAAACCGCGGGCCCCATTGCGCAGCGCTTTGTCGATCGTCCGCCACGTTTCTCCGCCGCTTCCGTCGACGGCACCCGATTGCCTGGTCGGAAACCTGCCGGTCCGTCGGAGATAATCGTCGGCCCAAGCGAGGACTCGCGGGACGCTCAGTGGCGGCAGTTTTCTTCGATGAGGCACGCCGCGGTGTTTGGCGAGCAAGAGCGCGATCGACGAACCGCCAGGCAAGCCGCGGTTGCCGGCCATCAAGGCGGTGTTGATACCGAGCCACGTCTCGCTCGGCGCGTCGGCAACGGCGCCCGTAAGGACGCGCGGCCATCGGCCGGTCCGCTTGCGGTGGGCGTCGGCCCACGCCAGGATCTGCTTGGTCGTGAGGCGCGGCAGCGCGAGGTGGTTTCGTTTGCCGCGGTGCTCGGCCAGCAATCTGACCAATCGCGTTCCACCTTCCAGACCGCGCGTGCCCGCGTGTAAAGCACAGTTGATTCCGGCCCATGTCTCGCCATTGGAGTCTGGAATCTTGCCCGACGTGGCCTTGGGCCAGTCGCCGCCACCAGCGTGAAACGCATCGGCCCAGTCGAGAATCTGGTTGATGGACAAGGGTGGTAGGCCGTGCAAGTTGCGAACGCCACGAAATTGCGACAGCAGTCGCGCAAGCGAGGAGCCGGCCGGCATTCCACGGTAGCCTTGGGCCAAGGCGCTTTGCACGGCATTCCATGTCTCGTCGAGCGCGTCGAGGATTCGTCCAGTCGTCGGTTCGGGCCATCGGCCCGTACGCGCATGGTGCGCGTCGGCCCACGCGAGGATGTCCCGCACATGGAGGACCGGCTTTGGCTTCGCCCGTAGTCGTCGCGGGCGCCGGCGAACACGTCTTGAAACAGGCTCGTCCATCGCTCCCAACGTGAAATCACGCGACTGGTGGTTTTTTGCCTGGGGGATGTAGAGCGCCGAGCGGGGGCAGGTCGACGTCCACGGTGACGCCTGAGACGGCGTGAATGTCGCGCGCGAGTTTTTTCAGCGACTGGACACCGTTTTCATCGACAAGCGATCTCAGCTTCTCGGGGTCGATTCGGTCGCACCCCTCGAGTATGCGCAAGTAATTGCCCAGGCCCACGATCAACAACCGCATCCAGCGCTCCAAGATCTCTTTGCGGCGGCGCCAATACGCATCAT
>DATLQY010000173.1:0-15723 GCA_035534975.1 Pirellulales bacterium | reverse complement strand
GGACGATGACGTAAGGCCGGATATGGCTCGCGGGCAACGTCCGTCCAGTGCTGGACACGACCAATTGCATCTTCGTCGGGCGTGGAGGACGCGTCTTGGTCAGATCACGAACCGAAATGGTCGTCGACCACTCGCCTTCTTTGTTCTGCGAGATTTTCACGTTCTCCAGAATGCCAAAATGGGTCAGTTCACGAATGAACTCGCCAGGGGCAAATATCACGGGGACCAATTGGCCCGCTTTGCGGGCATCCTCCAAAAGCGATTTGGCACGAATCCATTTCTTTCCCTCCGTGAAATTGCCGGAGCCGCCCGCGCGGCAGAGGTCGGCAAGATCCCGTGAGTGTAAAATCGTGTAGACGCTTTCTGGCGTATAATCGAGACGGTTCATACTTCATTTCCACAACTGCTGGACGTCCGTCACCGAGAAGGCAACGATCGCAGTTGATCGTACAGGCACCACAACAGGATCGCAAGGATTTCTTTGGGACGGTATTGCCTTGAGCGCCGTAGTTGTCCGCGACCGGTCAGGGCCGACACCCCCGAGCATGACCGACTGTGCCAGCGGAACGGCAGCGTGTGCCCTGGGGCGTAACCACTGGGACGCAATGGTAGGCAGTGGCCATGCACGTGGTCAAAACATCGAAGGCTGGGTAGAATCAAATCGTCGGGGTCCGTCGTGCGACTAGTCGTTCGGGCCGGCGGACCATTCCCAACGAGCAACCGTGTGCCTGAGCGCGCAAACCGTGTCGGAGGTGGAAAAAGTGGCCAAGAAGCGATCAACAACGTCTGTGAAGATGGCCAAGCCGGCTGCCGCGCTCGATACGAAGTCGACCGATTCCGAGGCCTGCACGGCCGATCGTGTTGAGGTGCGGCGAAGCACGAACGAAGTGCAGATTGCGTTCTTTCGATCGGCGTCCCGGCATGGCCCTAGGCCGGCTCACGGTAAACCGGCTGCTGCCAATGGAGGCGCCGTTTGCGTTGCCAGCGTTGTCGTGTCCAGCGACATGCTTGCGGACATGATCGAACGATTACAGGCCAGTTTGGAAGACCGCACAAAGCTTAAAGCGGACACCAGGGCTACACGGCAGCGTCTTTCGCGCCTGCGGGTGAAACGGATGACGCCGTCGAATGCGCAGCTTCGCAAGCTGGCGGCGAAACGTCGTCCGCCCGCGGCCTACTTCGAAGGCGACATGGAACGCCCCTGGTAATTTCGAGGGTGTACTTCGTGTCGCGCATCGAACAGGGGCGAATCGTCTGGGCAATGATGCGCGACCCCCAGGGCCGCAATCAAAAGCTACGCCCAGGGGTCATCATCAGCGACGATGACGAAATCGCTCGCACCAACCGCATTTTCGTCATCGCAATCACTGGCACGTTCTCCGATCCGCTTGACGAGTGGGAGGTGAGACTTCCCTGGAACCGCTCCGGAACCACGGCAACTCGTTTGAAAAAACCCGTGGTTGCGGTCTGCAATTGGTTGATCGAGTTGAAAGCTGAAGACGTCGAGTCCTTCGCCGGCATCGTACCGCCAACGATCTTGGAGGAGATTCTAAAACGGGTCACGAAAGATTGACCCAATGAGATGAGAACAGTCTGATGGGACGCACGAGCCTTCAGAACAGCGGTTCGATCGGCCGGCCATCGCTGAGCGTCATGGGCCGCCCCAGCAGCGCGTCGTACATCAGCGACTCCGGCTTCAAACCCAGGGCATGATAGATCGTGGCGACGACGTCGGGCGGACCGACGGCCAGGTCGGTGGGATAAGCGCCCATCTTGTCGGAAGCGCCGACGAGCGTTCCGCCCCGCGTGCCGCCGCCGGCGAAGACAACCGAAGCGCACGGTCCCCAGTGATCGCGCCCCCCCTGGTCGTTCACCTTGGGCGTGCGTCCGAACTCGCCCATCGTCACGACCAGCGTTTCGTCGAGCAATCCGCGGCCGGAAAGGTCGTCGAGCAAGGCCGACAGTCCCTGGTCCAAAAGCGGCAACAGCTCATCCTTCAAACAGGGAAAATTCTTGGCGTGCGTGTCCCAGCCGTCGCACAACGACATGTAATTGAAATGCACGGCGACGAACGAAACGCCGTTTTCAACCAGCCGGCGCGCCAAGAGCAGGCTCTGGCCAAAGCGGTGCGTGCCGTAACGTTCGCGCAACGCCTCCGGCTCCTTGTCGAGCGAGAAGATCTCCTGCGTCGAGGTCGAGCCGAGCAACCGCGAGGCCGAATTGCGGAGCGTCTGGTAATCGTCAGGCGGCCGCGATCCCGGACCATGTCCGTCAACCACCGCCAACAGCGACTGACGCCGCGCGAAACGCTCCGCCGACACGTCGTAGGGCAGTTGCAGCGCCGGCAGCGGCTGGGTCGGGTCGTCATTGATCGCGAACGGATCGTAGCGTGGGCCGAGCATACCGGCCCGGCCGCCCCCGGCCACCGGCAACGGCTGCATCCGCAAGCGCACTTCGGGAATCGCCACGTAGCCCGGCACGTCGGTGCTGGTGTGCTTGAACTTCGACACGACCGCGCCCATGTGCGGGTGGTCGTTGCGCGACGGCGGGAGCACGGTGTTCGCCTCGAGTGGCACCGGCGACACACGCCCGGTGAGCGTGTGGTAGGTCATGAACGGATGGTCGTTGTTTGGGTAAGTCAGCGAGCGGAGCACGGCCAGCTTGTCGGCCTGCCGTGCCAAAAGCGGCAGGTGCTCGCCGAAGCGAATTCCCGGTACGTTGGTCTCGATCGGCTGGAACGGACCGCGGATTTCGGCCGGCGCCTCGGGTTTGAGATCCCACATGTCGATGTGCGGGGGACCGCCGAGCAAGTAGACCAGAATACACGACTTAGCCCTTCCGCCCGCCGCGGAATTGCCCGCCAGGACCGGCGCGGCGGGGCTGGCGCCGCCGAACAGGGCCAACGTGCCGGCTTCGAGAAACAACCGCCTGGATATGGGACCGATGGGCCGCATATCTATACTTGTTACCCTCGATTGCCGCGCCTTGCAAGTCGCCCTTGGCCGATCTGGGGCCGGGTTGGGGCCGGCGGCTGACGGTCTTGCGGATCGTTCCGCCGTGGCGTATCGTCGTGCCCTTGGGGGTTATTCTTCGACCGCCCCTTTCCTGCACCAATCCATCTTGAGGAACCTGCCATGAGCTTTCGCCCGCACCCGTTTTTCCGCAACCGCCGAGCGCCCCTTGTCGCGATCGTCCTGGCCCTGGGCGGTATTACCGCCGTCGCCGCATGGGCCGCCGAAAAGGCGGCCGAGGAGTCGGACTTTGCCAGGACCACGATCGACGTGGGGATCGTCGTCACCGACGCCGCGAAGGCCGCCAAGTTCTACACCGAGGCGCTCGGCTTCACCGAAATCGAGGGCTTCGACGTGCCCGCCGGGCTCGCCAAGGACTCGGGACTGGCTGACGGCCACGCCTTCCACGTCCGCGTGATGGTGCTGGGCGAAGGTGAATCGGCCACCAAGATCAAACTGCTCGAGTTCAAGGGCGTGCCGAGCAAGAAGGTGGACAACACGTACATCCATTCGTCGCTCGGCTTGAGCTACCTGACGATTTGGATCAACGACACGACCGCGGCCGTCGAGCGCTGCAAGAAGCACAAGGTCAAGCTGTTGGCCAAGAGCCCGGTCGCCTTGCCGGAAGGATTTCCCGAGGGCGTCTACTTGACCGTCGTCAACGACCCCGACGGCAACGTGATCGAACTGGTCGGACCGAAGAAGTAGGTTAGGCTTTCCTGCCTGATGGAGTTATGGCAGGTTGGAAACCTACCCCACTTTTATTGCGCCGCGTAGTCGGCGGGCTTCAGGCCCGGCTTGAAACCGTTGAACTTGAACGGTAGCGGTAGGTATTGGCCAACGAGGTCCACTTGGGTGGTCGCGGTGATTTTGTCGTCCATGCCCAGCCCCCAATAACAGGCGTTGACCAGCAGCTTGCGGAGACCCTCATTTTCCAGGTCCTGCGACGCGCCCATCGTGGTCGTGAATACGCGTGAGGTCTTGCCGGAAGCGCCGGTGTAGGTTTTGACCCAGGCGACCGGCATCATCGGGTCGTTTTGCTTGCCGGCGACGGGCTTGTCGCCGGATTTCATCCCTTCGAGCACTTGTCCCATGACGAGTGGCTTACAGTCGCTCGGCAGGGGCAGCGTGACGCCGTAGACGTCGGTCGGCCCCCAGATGTCGCCATCCTTGATTCCGCGAAGGATCGGGTGGCCAGCAGCGTCGTTGGCGACCAGCCCAAGGGTGCTTTGCGAGCCGTGGTTGCCGTGATGGCTGATCCAGGTTTCGCCCAGCACCTGGCGGCCGAAGCCGCCGCTCCATCCGCCGTTGTTCCAGGAGTACTTGGCGTACTTGCCGCGGTCCAGGTCGAAGGCGTGCGTGGCGGTCCGCAATCCAACGATGGGCCGGCCCGACTCGACGTAATCGACGATGTGTTTCATCTGCTCGTCGGGCAACTTGCGGAAACGGGTGAAGATCACCATCAAATCGGCCTCGTCGAGCGCCGCCAGGCCGGGGATGTTGTCGTTGCGGTTGGGGTCGATCGTACCGTCGTCGGGATTGATCGCGAACAACACGGTGCAAGTAAAGCCGTGGTGTTTGGTCAGGATCTTCGCCAACTGGGGGAGCGCTTCTTCCGAGCGGTACTCCTCGTCGCCGCTGACCAGGACGACGTGCTTCCCGTAACCCGGCCCCTCGTGCCCCTCGAACACCAACCACGGGTCCGCGGCATGGGCCGGATGCGACAGCAGGAAGGCCAACGCGACCGACCACGACAGAAACGGGAATTGGAGGGATCTCATCAGTTTCACGGTCGGGGCCTCGCTACGGGTTACGAATTGCCGTTCGGGATTCCCTGCCATGCTATCCTCGGCGGGCGGCCATTTGAAGGGCGGGCGGTGGTTAGGTGCTCGTGGCCGTCTTGGAGGTGGGCGGCATCCGTGAACCTGTGGTCGGCTAGCCGCGAGGAGCGGCGGGGTGATACAATATAATGGCCTTACCACCGCGCCAGCCTTGGCCGTAAGACCGGTGGTACCTTTTTCGGAGCGGAAAGACATGACAAGTAAGGAGGACGTGGCCATCCGTATGGCTTTGGTTCACTACGAAATCGAGGAAGGACTTCGGGAGGTTTATCGGTTACATGCCGCGAGCGGTGCCGAAGCCGAGCTCGATGAGCCAATCAAACTGTTGGAAGTAAACGAAAATACGATTTCGGCTGGAATCATGCCTCTGGGTTTCGCCGCCGATCCGGCAAGTGGATTTGATTATCCGTGCGCCATTGTCGAGATTACACCAGACGAATTTGAACAGCTAAAGCGAGGGGAAATCCAATTGCCGCATGGTTGGACCGTCGGTGAGCCGCTGTTCGGTCGCAAAGAGGCGAGTCAGGTGAGTCCATGAGTGTGACCTCATGGACAGTTGCCTTTGCCAAGCAAGCGCGGGCCGATTTTGCGACTTGGAGCCTATTGAAGTCTCGACCCGACGTCCCACAGTGCCACTCGCTGCAATTCCTTCAGATGTCGTGCGAGAAACTGGTCAAGGCAAGTCTCTGTTTATTCGGAGCGGATCCATACAGGCTCCAATGGAGCCACTTGTACATCGAGAAGAACATTCCGCTGGTCGCGCGGCAGCAACTCGCCAAGATGTCGCGTGCGAAGCCGCGCAAGTGGGACGCGGTGTTGTTAAACGTTCGCCACCTGGCGCGTGAAATCGAACGGCTATCGCCGGCCGCCGACGATGGCGGCCGCCGCCCGGACAACTGCGAATACCCATGGGAGGACGCGGCCAGTCAGATCCACGTTCCGGCGGAGCACACATTCACCAACTTGAGGCTGCTCAACGAGCCGGCTGGCCGCGCCTTCTTGAAAATCATGCATGCGGCAATTGAAGAATTGGCGTAATACTTGCCGCAACAGTAGCGAGCGTTGTTCATATTACAGGCGGCCTCGCGTCGTACCGCCTGGCCCACCAGCGCTGTGGCACGCCGGTCTTGAGCAAACTAATCAGAGCCGCCAGCGCGAAACAGGCCATGCCCCAGGCGATGTAATCAAATCCGGGTAATTCCTGCCGCGACCAGACCCAGGCATGACTCCCGGCAAATGCGGCCAACGCGATCGTGTGAATCGCCGCGGCCACGTCGTAGAAATGGTTGTGCGTCAGACGCCCGTAGCCCCAAGCCACGATCGCCATAACCACCGGATAAGCGAGCACGGCGGCCGACGGCAGCTCGGCCGTCAGGGCCGGATGCCAGGCAGCTTGGCTCCAAGCAACCGCCAACAGTCCCAGCGCGACCGCCGCCAGGTTCTGCCAGGCACGGGCCCAGGCGTCGCGCGACCATGCCCCAACGGCCAGCACGATGAGCAGCAACAAGTGGCAGGGAATGAACCCATCGTGGGCCGTGAACCAGGTTCCCTGGAACTGGACCGTCGCGGCGGCCAGTGCGCCGACGCCGGCCAAGAACCAGCGCCGCGAGTCGAAGCGTGCCAGCGCAGGCCAGACCTGCAGCAGCGCGCCTGCCAAGAGCGGCAACGCCTTCGGTGCCGTGAGCTCCAGCAAATCGTGCGTGTGCGGCCCAATCACGGTCAGACCGCAAATGGCCAACGTAAGCAGGTCATAGGCCGCTGGCACGCGGCGCGCGGTAGCCAAGGCGTAGAAGGCCACAACCGCCACGAGCGAAAGAAACAAGGGCGAACCGCCAAGCAGTTGCTCGAAGTCGGCCATGAACTGGCGATGGACGAAGCTGCTGGAACCATTCAGGGCCGCCAAGGCCAACAGCACGACCGGCACGGCCAGGGCCAACGCCCGCGGCCAGCGGCTTCGCGTCGCCAGTCCGATCTCCAGCAGCACCAGCCCCACGGCCCAGAGGAACGGTACGAGGAAATAGGGCCGAAAGATGCTGTCGCCACCGGCGACGGTATGAAACGACAGCAACATCGAGTACGCGCGTATGCCGACCGCCACCGCCAGCACGACGAACAACGTCCAGGGGAACCAAGGCCAAGGCCAAGGGGTCCCGTTCGGGCGACCGTAGTCTGGTCCGCGCCGCACTGCCGGCAAAAGTGCCAACCAGGCGATACCCGCCGCCGGTGAAAAACCAAACAAGGCCCAGGGCAACCAACGGTTGCCGTTGCGGACCATCAGGGGGCTGATCGCGACGGGGTAGATAAAGAACAGGGCCAGAAACAGGTAATAAGGCCCGCGGTACAGGATTGGCAGCCGGATGCCCAGCCCCCGCAGGAGCCCCTCGCTGACGACGAGGGCAAAGGCAAAGCCGGCCAGAAAGTTGACGATGCCATCTGCGTTGATGCCGGCCAACGACTCGGCGAGGGAGTAGTCGCACGAGACCGAGATCGCCACGAACATCAGGATCACCAGCACCAAGAGCGTGCGGGCGTCGTTCCAGACCTTGCCCAGCCTGATCACGAGCCAGGCCATCACCGCCAGCAAGACGGTGAATCCCATCAGCCCCGCGATCATCGACCGTGTCTGAAACCTGCCCGGCGTGTCAAGGAATGAGACGCGCAGTCCGTGGCAGATGAGCAAGGCGCTGACCACGTAGAACGGGTTGTGGTTGTAAAGAAAGCGAACCAGGCCCCGCGCACCGGAGGCAAGCGTGGTTGCCGACGGTGAGAGGGAGCGGTCCGGAGAACCGTAAGGCGTCGCGGCCGGCGTTTCGAGAGGGTCCGGGGGAGGCAGTTCGGAGGCGTTGTCCATAGGTCACCCATGGGGCTGTGCGGCGGCGGGCCAGCGGCGCGGTGACGTAATGGACGAACGATAGCGTAGCGAACCAACTGCCCGAGCGGGCCTGGTCGAAGGTGCGTCAACTGGCGGCGCCAACCGCGAGAACTAGGTTTGCAACAAAAAAGAAGGCAATGACGGAAATGAAAGGCTGGGCCGGCGTTGCGGCCCTGAGAGACATTATTCGCAGGCGCTGGGCCGCCGGCAAGTCCCGAGTTGCCCCGTTGCGTGGCCGCGGAGCGGCTAACCTGCGATTCCAAGCGCGGCTTTGAGACGGTCATCGAGGCCGGCAAGACCAGGGTCGACCAGTCGCCCAATCGTCTTCAAGATCAGACTCTGATCAAGTGTAACAAGGTTCTCGCACTGCACGATCGAATTGAATTGAAGCCCCGATTGACGGCCCGCCGGCGTCGCGACATTGATCGGAAGCTGGGTTGCCGCACCAACCGACCGGCGCTTGCTGCTGGTGATCAGCGCGATAATGGTATCGGCGAGTTGCCGGTTGTAGAAATCTGCTTGTACCACGACCGCCGGCCGTACCTTGCTTCCGGTTCTGTCGCTGTAGGGGTAATCGACGATCACCACATCGCCACGGTGAGTCATTTCGTTCGTGGGTCGAGATCGTTGTAGACATCCATCTCAGGATCGTCCCAGCCCGCGCGTTTGCCGGCTTCTCGTAGGAAATATAACTGTTCGTCGCGGCTCAAGGGCCTGTCATCGAAAAGCGATCGGACCCGGTCGTAAAGGGTCTCGGGAATGACGACATACCGTTCCTGGGTATCCGGGTCTGTTAAATGCACGGGAACACCCGCTGCCGCGCGAATGGCCTTTTGCAGTTCGGGACTGATTGGCGTCATGACATCACCTCGTCTGCCTCTAGCATCGCATGTTTCCGAGACCGTTGCAAGCCAACGCGCCGATTCGATGGGTCGGTATTCATCGCTAACTTAGCCGCGCGAGAGAGCAAGTTCGGCTCAGGCCGCCCGGCGCGCGGTGGCCGCCGCGGCAAGCCGGTTGATCTCAGCGTGCGGCAGCGGGCGAAATGTCGTCCCTTCCGACGCTTCGCCGCAATCTTCCAGGAAAACCTGCGTTGCCGCGTGCAGCATCCGGGGGAAGTAAAACCAGGCTTTGGCGAGCGACGCGCGCTCCTGGTCCGACGAGATGACGATCAAGTCGCACGAACCGATCTCATTCGCAGAACGCGCCAACGCCTCAAACGGGTCGCCGGGCACCAGCCGAACCTTGGCGCCGGTTGAGCGCAGTTGGCGATGAGCCAGCTTCAACGAGAGGCCCGGGGGTTGTGCGGACGAACGCATCTCGAACAGGTCGATTCCCGTATAGGAAACCGGCCCCGTGACGCATGCCAGACCGGCCACATTGCCTCGATCGACCGTTTCGAGCATCCGCATCGTGCGGCGGCCCGTGCCGATTCCAAGCTCCAGGATTTTTCGGACGCGGTGCTTTCGGATCGAGCGATAGATGGTGCGATCGGAGGCAGGTTGGGAAAAATACGCGAGATATGCCAGCCTGCTGTAGCGTACTAGCGATCCCATGACCATCCTCGTGCCCGACGGAGCAGCCACCAACTTACTCAACTTCGGCACGCCGTCACAAAGGAATCTAATGGAAATCTCACGGGAGGTGCCCAGTGCCAGACCGCGGTTGATTCGTTATGCTTTACTTCCATGAACACGATCCTGGTCACTGGCGGCGCCGGCTTCATCGGCAGTTGTTTCGCGCGACAATGGATCGCCGAGGAGCCTGACCGACTGGTCAACTTGGATAAGCTTACCTACGCGGGCAATCTCGACTCGTTGCTCCCCGTCGCGGGCCATCCCAACTACCAGCTCGTCGAAGGCGATATCGGCGACCGGCATCTCGTGGGCCGGATGCTGGCCGAACACCGGCCGTGGGCGATCGTCAATTTCGCCGCCGAATCGCACGTGGACCGCTCGATCGATGGCCCGGCCGATTTCGTTCGGACCAATGTCATGGGCACCTGCGAATTGCTCGCCGCCGCCCGGGCCTATTTCGACGGCCTGGCAGGGCCACGGCGATCGGCATTCCGCTTCCTTCACGTATCGACCGACGAGGTCTACGGCTCGCTCGGCGCCTCGGGTGCGTTTACCGAACAGAGCCGGTACGCTCCCAACTCACCCTACGCCGCCTCGAAGGCCGCCTCGGACCATTTCGTGCGCGCCTACCACCACACCTTTGGGCTCCCGGTGCTGACGACCAACTGCTCGAACAACTACGGTCCGTACCAATTCCCCGAAAAGCTGGTTCCCCTGATGATCCTCAATGCCCTGGAGGGGAAGCCGCTTCCGGTCTACGGCGACGGCCAACAGGTGCGCGACTGGCTGTTCGTCGAAGACCACTGCCGCGCCATTCGCACGGTGCTGGCGCGGGGCCGCGTCGGCGAAATCTACAATATCGGCGGCAATTGCGAGCGGGCCAACCTGAAAGTCGTGACCACGATCTGCGAGCTCGTCGATCGGCTGCGGCCCGGCTTGCCCCACGCTCCTTGTTCGCGGCTCATCACCTACGTTACCGACCGGCCGGGACACGATCGACGTTATGCGATCGACGCCACGAAAATCCGCGACGAACTGGGATGGCAACCTCGGCAGAGCTTCGAAACGGGGTTGAAGCTCACGGTACGCTGGTACCTCGAAAATCCCCTGTGGGTCGAGCGCGTCACCAGCGGCAAGTACGCGCGCGAGCGCTTGGGATTGAATAGCGACCCCTGACCACTCACCACTCACCATTCACCACTCACCATGACACAAAAAGGGATCATTCTGGCGGGCGGCTCCGGCACGCGGCTCGACCCACTGACCCGCGCGGTCAGCAAACAACTGCTGCCGATCTACGACAAGCCGATGGTCTTCTATCCGCTGTCGACCCTGATGCTGGCCGGCATCCGCGACGTACTACTGATCACCACGCCCGCCGACGTGGCCGGCTTCGAGCGGTTGCTGGGCGACGGCGGCTCGCTGGGAATTTCGATCCGCTACGCCGTTCAGCCGCGTCCGGAAGGACTGGCCCAGGCTTTCATCATCGGGCGCCAGTTCGTCGGGCGCGACGACGTGGTGCTGATTCTGGGGGACAATTTGTTTTACGGGCAGGGTTTCCAGTCGATGCTGGCGCATGCCGGTTCGCAAAGCGGCGGGGCGACCGTGTTCGCCTACGAGGTGAAAGACCCGCAGCGTTACGGCGTGGTAGAAATGGACGAAAAGGGGCTGGCCGTTTCGTTGGAAGAAAAGCCGGCACAGCCGAAGTCGCCCTACGCCGTCACGGGACTCTATTTTTACGACAACCAGGTGCTCGACATCGCCCGCGATCTGAAGCCGTCGGCCCGTGGCGAATTGGAAATCACCGACGTCAACCGCGAATACCTGGCGCGCGGCGAGCTTCGCGTGCAGTGCTTGGGCCGGGGCTTCGCGTGGCTCGACACGGGCACGCACGAATCGCTCTTGCAAGCCTCGAATTTCATCGAGACGATCGAGCAGCGGCAAGGGCTGAAGGTGGCCTGCCTGGAGGAGGTGGCATTCCACAAGGGCTTCATCAGCGCCACGGAGCTCGAAGCGCTGGCTCGCCCACTTCGCAACAGCTACGGCGATTACCTCCGCGAGCTGCTCCAACGGCCCGCTTCGCTGGGACATTGGAACATTTCGTAGTGTCACCACCTGCCATTCCCGCCATAGGATGATCGTTGAACGACGAACTTCGCCAGACCCTTGAGTAGGGTGGGCACCGCCCACCTTCCCCGCCGGAGAACTCTGTGTGACCGGGCTGCGCTGGGATCTTGAATAGCGTGGCACCGCCCACCACTCCCCCGCGTCTGGTGGGCGGTGCCCACCCTACAGCTCCAGCGGGAAGTCGCTCAACAGCTCGACGCCCGAGGCCGTCACCAGATAGTCGTTTTCCAGTCGGATACCTGCCCGCATTTCAGGTGTGTAAAGCCCCGGCTCGACCGTGAACACTTCTCCCTCCTGGAACACGTCGTCCCAGTTGGGATTCAGGTGCGGCGCCTCGTGCGGAAACAGCCCGATACCGTGCCCCAGGTGGTGGTTGAAATTGCCGGGCAGGTACTCGTCGAGATGGGCCTGCACCTCGTGCAACAACTCGCGGCAACGCGCGCCCGGCTTGACCATCCGCTCGACGATCGGGAACACGCCGGCCAACTGCCGCCAGGCGCGCTGTTGCGCGTCGGTCGGGCGACGGTTGACGGCGATCGCCCGGCAGTTGTCGGCAAAGTAACCGCGGAAGGCGGGCCCCAGGTCGAGGATGTACAGCTCGCCGTCTTGGGCCGCGCGATCGCGCGGGGGACCGCCCTTCTCGCCGCAGGCGTAGTCGTTGCCCGTGCCGGTGAGCATCTCACCGAACTCGGCAACCGCGGCGGCCTGCAATTCCGAGAAGACCGTCAGTTCGTTGATGCCCGGCTCGATGATCTCGCGGGCTCTCGCGTACATCCTTCCCGTGCCGGCAATCGCCTTTTTGAGTCGCGCCAATTCGTCGGCGTGCTTGAAACGCCGCAGACGGTAGATGTCGGGCTCGATATCGATCAGCTCGGTCGTTTCGCCCGCGAGTTGGGCCGCCAGGTACGGTCCGAACGTCGAGCCTTCGACGCCAATTCGCCGCGGCTTGGGCTTGCCGGCGAGGGCCTTGACCAAAACTTCCGAGCATGCTTGCCGCTGGTCGTTGCGCAAGGTCGAGTACCTGGCGGCTTCGTATGTGAGCAGCTCATCGGCCGCGACGACCGGCTCTTGCCGCGGCGCGACCAGCGTCGAGCGTCCATCGCAATCCAGCACGGCCGCCGCTTCGACAAGCCAGGCGAATCGCGGGCCGGTGAGCCACTGCACGTGCTCGGTCTTCTGGAGCACGATCCAATCGAGGTTTTTTTGCCGCATTTCGGCCAGCAATCGTCGCTGCCGGGCACGGCAGCATTCGACGTTGATATCGAGCTCGTTCATGGGAACTCCGGTTTCGGGGTCAGCGAAAACTGCAACTGGGCCACGCCGTCGATCTCGAAGTGTTCGATCCGAATCGCGTGCGGGCCCTGTTCCAAGTCGACCTCGGCCCTGTCCATGACCGGCGGGTGCCAGGTCCAGTTGTCGATCGCCAGCCGGCCGTCGATCGAGACGCGCACGCCGTCGTCCGACACGGTTCGCAGTTCGTAACGGCCGGCGGGCAATTCCAAATCGGTCGTCGAGACGGTGGCGAAATGGTCGGCCGGCACCTTGTCGCTCGGCGCGCCGCCGCCCCACGCGAAATCGAGCTTGCCGAGTTTCCTTTCTTCCAGCACAGGCCCGTCCAAGACCTCGTCCCAGTCGGCCGGCGGTTTTTGCGGGCCGACCCCCTTCCAACCGTAGAACTTCACGTCCCAATCGGCGAACAACAACAGCCCGCGCACCGGCAGGCTTTCCCCGCGCTCGGGCAATTCGACTATAAACGAAAACTCCCGCAATTTGCGATCCGGCGCGGTGACCCTCAGCACGGCCGGCAGCGTGCCCCCGAGCGGCGTTACGTTGACGCCCCCCTCGATTTCCTTGATTTGGTACTTCACCTCCGGCCCCAACACGCGCAGCTCGGCTTCATTCCAGAATACGGTGCTCTCCGGCACGAGCTTGACACGTGCGAAATCGTACGGCCCCCATTCGTCGACGAAAATGTGCCTCAGGCCGCGAAGCGTGCCCGGCGACAGATAGGCGTCGAGCTCTCCCGGCACGTCGGGCGGCTCGATCGTCACGTCACGTTTTTCAAAGTCGATCGTCAGGGGGGCCTCGGCCAGATTGGCGCCTGCCGGCGGCTTGGCTTTGAAATAGTTGCGTCCGAACGTCACTTCAGCCTCCGCCGAGGCTCGTCCCTCGCCGTCGATGTTGTTTCCGTCCACGTTCACGCCGCGCGAACGGCCGTTGACCTCCAAGGCGGTCGGCGCGCCGGCCATATCGTTTTCGGCGATCGTCACGTCGCTGGTGTTACCCAGCCGGATGTCGACCTTGTCGCCGTGGAAACGGTTGCGGACGATCGTGTATTCCTCGGAGCGGCAGTGATGATCGCGGCCGTAGGGCTTTTCGGCCAGCGACGATTTCTCACCCGCCCAGAGGTTCACGGCCACGCCGCAGTGGTCGAACGTGTTCCCGTCGATCCGGTTCCGGCTGCCGTGCTCGATGGACATGCCGTGATTGCAACGGCTGATCTTGTTGCCGATGAACTGCGAGCCGTACGAGTAGCCGGCCCAGACGGCGTGATCGGCCTCATCCATGATGTTCTCGATGAAGAGGTTCCCGGTGGAAAACGTGGCTTCGATGCCGTTGTTGCTGGCGTGGGAGAAATCGTTGCGGTAGACCAGGTTGCCGTTGCAGCCGCCCGCGCCGGTTTCGTCGAGCGTCTCCAGGCCCGCGAAGAGGAAGAAGCCGTCGCCGCCGTGGGTGGCGCTGTTGTAGGCGAAGAGATTGTCGGAACATTGCTCGAACACGAAGATGCCGGCCGAGTCCTGGCCGCGGTTGTATACGCCGTGCGAGTAGCCGCGGATGCACCAATCGAGCTTGTTGTGGGCGATTCGGTTGCGGCAGGCGCGGTACATGGCCAGCCCCCAGCCGCTGTTGAAGGAGAAATCGTTGTCGTAAACCGCTCCGTCGTTCGATCGGACGAGGCACAGGCCGTTCTGCCCGCGGCGCGCGACGCAATTCCGCACGGTGAATTCCGCACACGATTCGAGATAGACGGCGGCCCCGTAGCGGAACCATTCGTTGGCATCGTTCTCGTGCCCGAACAGCCAATCGGTCCCGTTCTCGGCCTGCGGCGTGCTCAAAAGGTGTTGCTTCCAGTTGTCGGAGAAATCGCAGCCTTCGATCGTGAGGTTTTTGCAGTTGCGGGCGTAGAGGGCGTGCTTGTAGCCGCGCAGCGTAAGGTTTCGCAGCACGACGTTGTCGGAGTCTTCGATCACGATCCCCCTGCCGTGGAACTCGTCGGGCTTCGCGTCGGGCGGCGAGCCGTCGAGCGTCGCGAGTTGGAAATCGATCGTGATCCCATCGCCGCGAATGTGGAGCACGCCGTCGTCGTTGGCGTCCTCAATCCGGTAGACGGACTTGGGAACCTCTGCGCTTTCCGTCACGTTCGTGTCGTCGCGTTCGGGCTTGAAGTCGACGGCGCCGGCGGGGCCGGCCAGCGCGCCAAGGATCGCAAGCAATGCGAGGCAGCCGGATTGCAAAATCGAGGACCGATGGAGCTGGAACATCTCAAAACCACGCATTCGTTCGAGCCTGGGAAATACGATGGGCCGCGGAGATCGATCATTGTAGCTTGCGGCAGGTTCGCATAGGCATCCCCTGCGCAATTCGCGTCGACTTCCTGCCCAACGATTAGGCAGCCAGCGTGATTTCATTTTCGCAAAAAATTGCCTAAGGCCATTGTCAGCCGGAAATTATGCGCTATGATGCCGTTTCAGTCGACTAGGGTGGCACCCAATTTGCTCGGCTGTCGCTCCTTTCTGGAAGCCCTGTTTCTTTTTTTGGGAGTTTGACCTGTGAAGCCTAAAGAGGTATTGGCCCTGTGTCGGGAGCGGAACGTCAAGGCGGTGGATCTCCGCTTCATGGATTTTCCCGGGATTTGGCAGCACTTCACCATTCCGGTGAACAAGTTGGATGAAGACGTGTTCGAAGACGGGCTGGGTTTCGACGGTTCCAGTATCCGCGGCTGGCAGGCGATCAACGAAAGCGACATGCTCCTCGTGCCGCAGCCCGAAACGGCCGTGATCGACCCGTTCACGACCCTGCCGACGATCGGGATGATCTGCAACATTCAAGACCCGATCACCCGCGAGGACTACTCTCGCGACCCCCGCAACGTCGCCCGCAAGGCCGTGAACTATCTCAAGAGCACCGGCATCGCCGACACCTGCTACATCGGCCCCGAGGCCGAATTCTTCATCTTCGACGACGTCCGCTACGACCAGCGTGCTCACGAGGGTTACTACCACATCGACTCGATC
>DATLQY010000172.1:0-6410 GCA_035534975.1 Pirellulales bacterium | reverse complement strand
TCCTGATTGGTCCTGTGCTTCGGCTTTGTAGCAGCAGGGCATCAACGATTTCGCCGAACGTTCTCCCGTTTGGGCTTCTTTTTCATCGTGCGACGCGTCCTTGGAAAGGCCGCATTATAGCACCGTCGCCCCGAAAACGCCCGCGGCTCCCGTCACCCACGTTGCTCCGCGCGGCCGTGAGGGAACGAACAAGTCGCAAGCGGCAGCGACACGTCGGGCGCAGCCCGCGCGGTTTCCAAGGGACGGCGATTGATGATTGATTGAAGACACCCATCCACTTTCGGCGACCGACAAAGTGTGTAAAGCATTGATTGGGCAGGGCATAGGCTGTGGACAAGTCTCGTCCCTAGCGGCTTCAAGGGGCTCAATCGGCGGGGCAAGGTGCTCAACTGGTGGGGCAAGGCGCTCAACTGGCGCGCGAAATCCACCGCCCGGTTGCCCGTGAAGGAGTGAGGGGTGAGGAGTGAGTTGGTGCCGAGCAACGTCGAAACAATCGTGACCACCAAGAACCGGCTTCGCCGAGAACGCAGGAAGCGCGATCGCCGCGATGAAAGGAGCAGCGCCGGACCGAAAAGCGTGTCGCGTTGCAAGCGTGCCGGCCACCCCACCGACGAGGGCTAACTATCGCCCGCACACTGGAAAACAGGGCAATCACAGAGTGGCCAATTGGCCACTCTCGAGCGCGCAATGCGCATCGCGGAAGGGAATGAGAGCAAGGAGCGCGGAATCTGGCGCGATGCTCTTCTTCCGTCCGTGTGTCTCCGTGTTTCATCCGTGGCTACCTGCCGGTGTCCTCATGGGGGCGGACGGCACAGCCGACCCACTTCGTGGGTGCCCCGGTGCCTGCTACGTTGCCCTTTGAACCGGCTCAGCGACTAAGACCCACGGATACCGCGCAGTCCACGGATGCGACGGGCGACCGCCAGGGGCATCCGTGGTATTCGTCATCCGTGGGTTCCTCCGATTCCACGAACATGGCTGATTCCGTGGGAAACTTGGCGACCGCGAGATGCTGACGCTGAAATTCCTAACTTACTGCCAGGGGGGAGGGGGTGGGCAGGAGGCAGGAGGCAGGAGGCAAAATGCGAAATGCGACATGCAAAATGAGAAATGCAAATTGTCGGAGGAAGTGGGCAGGTAGGGGACGGGAGTTGGGTGTCAGGAGTCAGCCCCGGCGATGTCGCAGCGGGTCACGTCGCCGCCGCGCAGCCTGGGCTGACTGACCCGCTGATGCAGGTTCCGGAGCACAGGTACCGGGGCTCCGTGACGATGCGTGACGATGGTGACGATGAAATACACGCAAAGTTTTTCTGTCTTCTATCTATATGACGGCGTCAGCTAGGAGGTTAAGGCAGACTCCTAGACCATCGATCATGGTCGGAATTTCGGCAACCAGGGAAAACGGAATGAATTCCGTTCTACTACGGCCGAGGGGTCATCAATGAGACATTTTGCCGCGACGAAGTTGGTGGCTGGGGCAGAGCCTGCCAGAGGGGATTTCGCCGCTGTCTCAATGAAAGCATTCCCCGGCAAGATAGCGACGCAGGGAAAACGGAATGAATTCCGTTCTACTATGGGCGCGGGGCCAACGAGAACTGCAATTGGGCCAGCCCCGGCGGCGGGCCTATTTTCGCAGTTTGTTCTCAGGCACCTTGGTGATGTTTGTCGCGCGCGGCGGACGGCTGAGGTAGGCGAACAGGTCGGCAATGTCGTCGAGCGTGAGCTGGTTCAGCAGGCCCTCGGGCATGGCCGATTTCTTGCTGGGTACGGTCTCGTCGATGTCGTCCTTCTGGATGGTCACCTTCTCGCCGCTGGATTGTAAGATCACGATCGCATCGCCACCCGACGGCGCGATGATGCCCGTGTAGGTACGGCCCGCCGATGTGGTCACGGTCTTGCTCGCGTACTGGTCGGAAATCACCTGCGAGGGGAAGAGGATCGATTCCAGAATCTCCTTGCGCTGGAAGCGCAGGCCGACGGTCGCGAGATCGGGGCCGACCCCCTCGCCGCGATTGCCGAATCGGTGGCACTTGGCGCACTTCGCCGTGACGAACATTTCCGCGCCGCGCTCGGGGCTGCCGTGCGTGGCCGTGTCGCCGGTGAGATAGCCGAGCAGTTCCGGGTAGCTGAAGCGGGATTCTTGCGACTGCTCGGGCAAGTTCGGCGCGGGCGCGTCGGGGTAGTGGTCCACGAACCAATTCTGCCAGGCCGCCAGGGCCTTGTCCCAGGTGTCGCCCGGCTCATGGGCCTGCTCGCGGGTCCAATGCCCGAGCAGTTTTACGGCAAGCGCGCCGCCATTTTCCTGCAGCTTCAAACCGCAGAGGATCGCTTGGCGGATCGGCTCGGGGTCGTCGGGGGCTTCCTTGACCGTCAAGAGTTGACCAAGGACTTCCTGCGCCGCCGCGCCTTCGACGATGGCGAGCGACTTGACGAGCACCGGCCAGTTCTCTCCGCCCGGCTCCTGGGCCAGACCCATCGCCAGATCCTCGCGGCGCTGGGGTTGCGTCTCGTAGGCTTTGCGCAAATGGGCCATCGCTTCCGGCGCGCCGCTATGTCCCAACACGGCCACTACGCCCGTGGCCAGCCGCCTGGTCGCCGTCGTGTCGGCCTTGGCCAGCTTGTCGTCGAGCGCGATCAACTGCGCGAGGATCGCCTCGTCGGGGTCGTCCGGCAGCGTGGCCAGCACCCACAAGGCCCCCGTCGGCCAGCGGGTCGCGTCGGCCAGCACGAGCTGGCGCTCCTCGTCATTCATGCCGGCAACGAAATCGCGCGAGACGTTGTCGATGTAACCCAGATAGCTATGGCCGCCAGGCAGCTCGTGGGCCTTCTCATAGAATTCGACGAGCGCCAGTTTTTGCCGGGGCGTCCAACCCGAGGTGATGAACCGCGCGTAAAACGCCACTTGCAGCTTCTCCTCGGCCGGCGCGTCCCCTTCGAGCACCGTGATGAAGCGCTCGATGACGCTCGGTTCCTGCAGGTAGGCCAGCAGCCGAGCCAGTTCGCGGTTGATCCGTTGCACGCGATCCTTTGGCTCGTTGGCGGGGTATTCGTCGGCCAACTGGGCGCACAGCGCGGGCACGTTCTTGCGAGTCAGCTTGCCGCGTTCCAAAGCACGTTGCACCACGCGCAGCAAGTCGAGGAAGTCGTCATCCTTGAGGTAGCCCTTCATCCGCTCACTGGCGCCGGTGAGAATGGCATCGATCGTTTCGTCCCGGGCATCCAGGGCCAAGAGGGCGATCGAACCCATCAGGAAAATCCGCGGGTCTTGAGCTTCGAGCACGGCCGTCTCCCATTGGTCGACCGGCAGGCCCTCGAGCGCCAAGCGAGCGGCCCAGGCCACGTGCCGATGAGGATCGGCCAAAAGGGACACCAGGGGTTCGGCGGGCGGTTGGTAACCGCCCCGGGCGAGTGCTTCGCACGCCGCACGGCGGACCGCCGGCTCGGTGTCGGCCAATAATTGCGCTAGCCTTGCGCCGGCCGTCTCGCCGGGGTGCAGCCCCATCAGCCATGCCGCCTTGACTCTCACTTCGGGACGCCCATCCTTCGACCACTTGACCAGCGCTTTTTCGCTGGGAAACGGTCCGACGAGCTGCATCAAGTCCAATGCCCGCACGCGGTCGTGAACCGCGTTCGCCGTGTTTTCGACCACGGCATTCAATTGTCTCGGCCATTCGGCGCCCATCTTCTTCTGAACCTCAGCCACCGTTTGGCGGGCCCAAGCGCTGGCGAGCTGCGGCTGGCGGATGGCTTGCATGACGCCCGTAAGCTTGGGTTGTGGTGGGACCTTGCCGGTCCAAACGACGCGATAAACGCCCCCTTCCGTACCGCGTCCGCCGGTGGCGAAGTAGAGCCATCCATCGGGCCCCACGGCCAGGTCGGTCGCGTTCAGGGGCTGGCCTTCGAGAAATACCTCGCTGGTGGCTTTGTAGCCGCCGCCGGACGGTTTCATGCGGAACAGAACGATTCGCCCCTGTGACCAGTCGCAGGCGAACAAGGCGTTGTGGAAACGCACCGGGTAGCGGTAATGGTTGTAGACCTCCAGGCCGGTCGGCGAGCCGCGGCCCGTGTCGATGACTGCCGGAAGACCATCGAGATAATACGCCGGCCATTTGGCCCAGCCGCTGCGCCAACCAAACTCGGCGCCGGCCACCACGTGGTTCACGCGCGTCGCGCGGTACCACGGCAGGCCCAGGTCCCATTCCATGTCGGCGTCGTAGGTGAACAGCTCTCCCTCGCGGTTGAAGGCGATGTCGTAGGGGTTCCGCATTCCGCCGGCCACGCACTCGACGACGCTTCCATCGGTGTTGGTGCGGATCACCACGCCGCCGGGCGCTTTGATTCCCACTGCGTGGCCGTTGGCGTCCTCGTAGCGCGGCTGCACCAGCTCGCCTTCGTAGGGATGACGGTAGGGACTTCCGGGAGCGTACGGAACCTCGGCCGCCGCGTGGTTGCCCACGACGACGTAGATCATGCCGTCGGGTCCGAGCACCGGGGCGTGTGGGCCGTGCTCGCCCATCTGCGGCTCGAATTTGACGACGACCGCCGCCTCGTCGGCCGTGCCGTCCTGATCTTCGTCGGTCAGGCGGTAAAGCGCGGCGCCTTTGGGTCCGTCGCCCACGGCGTAGACGTCGCCGTTGAGCGCCATGAGTCCCTGGCAATTCGTGACTTTGTCGGAATAGACGGCGACCGTATCGACCAATCCGTCGCGATCGTTGTCGACGATCAACAGGATCGGACCTCCCTCGCGGGCCGCGAGGATCTCGCCCCATTCGTTGAAGGCGATCGCGGTCAACGAGCCGGTGTCTTCGGCCGTGATCACCTGCTCGACGCGAAAATCGGCAGCCAGCAGAAACCGGCCCTGGGATCCCCCGTCGACGGCCACCTGGTTGGCCCAAGGCTCGGTGGGCCCGAACGGCCCGAAACTGCGCGCCGGCACCCAGGCCGTGTCGTCGAATTCGCGTTTTTCCCAGCCATTCGTGGGCTTGGTGCTGGTCTTCCAACTCGCGTCGGTCGAGAATGATTTCTCGTCACCATTCTCCGAGACGACCTTGAGGCGAATGGCCAGACCGGCGGAAGTAGCCTTGCTGTTGACCACCTTGACCGCGATCGCGTTCGGGCCCGAGTGCAATTGCTCGGCGAGGTTGTAGGTCTTCATCAGCCGCCAATCGCCGCCGGCACCTACCTTTTTGCCGTTGACGAACAGTTCGTATTCGTCGTCGCCGGTGACCTGCGCCGTGACGCTATCGCCTTTGGCCACTTTGATCGACTTGCGGAAAAAGCACGTCGACGGTGGCACGAGGTCTTTGGTGTGGGCGGGCGACCAGATCCATTCGGCCTCGTCCGTGGCCGTCTGAATGTCACTCGTCTCTTGTGCCGTCGACGGCGAAATGCGGCTTATGGTCGCCACGCCGACAACAACCGAAAGCATCAGAATCTCAAGCCGCCTGACCTGCACGAGTCGCACGTTCATTTTCGTCGCTCACAGCAACAGAAGGAGGAGGAGAAATGTGCGCAGCATTGTCGCTCTGGTTTTGCGCGGGCCATAAGGTAGCGAGAATGGCCGAACGGGGCAAGGCGAACTTGTGGGCCGGATGTAACGTGCGCAGTGGCAGGGGTTTACCACTTCCCTGGTTCCCACGCTCCGCGTGGGAACCAACTCTTCGGCCGCTCCGCGGCCACATTGCGACCAAGCGCCACCAAGCGAGGAGCTGGAGCATGAGAACGAGGTCACGTCCGCGGCAAAAACTCCTGCGTCTCCACGACCCCCAGAGGAAGCAGCCATGGACGGTCCATTGGAAACCGCGCCGACTGCGCCCGGCGGGGCGGGTCATTGCCGCGCCACACTTCTTCGTTCCCCCGGCGCTGACGGTGCCCTGTGAGCGGTGGTGCGATTGTCGATGGAGCACCAGGAGTTTTTGCCGCTGGCGGTCGCTCGGTTTCAGGGCCGCCGCCGGAGAGGACTTCCCAACGGCGTGCGGCAATCGTCGGCGGCGCGCGGTGGCGCCAAGGAACGCCCGGTACCTTCCCGCCCGCGATGAGTTGGGCGGCGCCATGACGGCGCGGCGCGCCAACCAACGCCTGTGTCAATCTTCAATGGCCGGCGCACCGCGAACTCGCATTCCAAACCTAAAGAAAAGCCGCCGTGGCATGGCGGCGACAGCGCCGCGATGCCGTCGATCCAAACAAAAAGGCACCCTATGCCGACGAATGTTCCACCTCAACCGCTTCGGCGACGTCAACCTTTAGGCCCAGGGTGGCGCGATTGGGACGTCGTCTGGCCAGCCACTGGAGGCGGACGGTCACGGCCGGATGAAGTATTCGTCGCTCGCGAGAAGGCCGACCAGAATGCTCTCCTGCGGCAATCCGGCATCCATCTGTTGCAACCAGTACATCGCGCCGCTGCCGTCGAT
>DATLQY010000171.1:0-14018 GCA_035534975.1 Pirellulales bacterium | reverse complement strand
AGACCTCGGCGTGGTCGAGGGCCAGGAAGTCGAAGTCCAGGTTAAACTGATTCAGCCGAGCCGGAAGTGGGGCGACGGCATACTTCGCTCGGCGGGGGGTTGGGCGGACTACCCGGAAATGGATACGATTATGGAGGAGATTCACCAGGACCGGAAACTGGAGCGTCGGCCGCAGATGAACGACGAATGAGCCATCTCTTGGACACAAATATCTGCGCGGCCCATTTTCGCCGACCGGCTGGGCTGGGCTGGCTCATCGGTTCATCCAATACGGTTCGGTACCTGGAGCTCGCGAGGTTCACGTTATGCTCGACATTCTGGTGGTTGCGCCGCACCCCGACGACGCCGAGCTGGGGATGGGGGGCGCGATCCTCAAGTTCAAAGCGGAAGGGCGGAAAGTCGGCATCGTCGACCTGACCGACGGCGAGCCGACGCCCCATGGTTCGCCGGAAATCCGCGCCCGCGAAACGGCGGCGGCGACGGCGATCCTGGGTGTCGATTGCCGCGAAAACTTGGGGCTGGTGAACCGCAAGCTCGAAGCGACGCTCGAAGCCCGCGTCAAACTGGCCGAAACGTTCCGCCGGCTACGACCGCGCTGGCTATTCGCCCCTTACTGGGTCGACGCCCATCCCGACCACCTGGCGGCCACCGAACTGGTCGAAGCGGCCCGTTTCTGGTCGAAACTCACCAAGAGCGATCTGGCCGGCGAGCCGTACCATCCTGAGCGGATCTTCTACTATTACTGCGTCCATTTGAAGCAGGTCGCCCAGCCGGCCTTCGTGCTCGACATCAGTCCCTATTGGGAACAAAAGCGTGCCGCGATCGAGTGCTTCCAGAGCCAATTCGTCGCGGGTAAACCATCCGATCCGCCGACCTTCATCGACCGTCAGCGCGACCAGGCCGCGTTTTGGGGCTGGTCGATCGGGACGGCCTACGGCGAGCCGTTCGCCAGCCGCGAGCCGCTGGGGCTGAATAGCCTGCGAGATTTGATTTGACCCGGGGCCGCGACCGTGTCTGATGAACTGCCAGTGCTCATCGGCCAGGTCCCTCTCGAACGACTCGACTGGGTTGTCGATCCCAAGAACCAGCGTTTGATCGGCAATCCCCCTTCAAGGCGAATCCATGACGCACAGTAGCTTCGAGCGGGTCCGAATGAACAGCCCGCCGCCGGCGATGGCCGGCGTGGCGATCATGCTCTCGCCCATGTCATTTTCGGCGAGCTCCTCGTAGTCGGGGCTGTTCTTGAGGACCAGCATCTTGCCGCTTTCACCGGCGATATAGATCTTTCCGTCGCCGTAGATGGGCGATGCGAAGTAGCCGCCACCGTTTCCGACGCGCTTGGCCTTGCGTAGCGGCAGGCCCCCTTTCGTCTCGAAGACCGTGCTGATGCCCCCCTCGGTGATCAGCAGCATGCGGCCATCGAGGACCAGCGGCGAGACGATATGATCGGTGTGCTTCGTGGCGTGCTTCCAGAGCAGGTGCGATTCGGTGACGTCGCCTTTCCCTCCGCCGCGCACCGCCAGAATGAATTCCTCCGCGGCGTTCTCCGCGGTGAACCTTGCCCCGGCAAAATTGTCCGGGTGCAGAAACGCCACGTCGAGCTCGCGGCCCTCGAGGAACCCGTCCTTGTTCAAATCGCCGCGCCCGAAGGTCCTTTCGAAGAACGCCTCGGGAACCGGCGCGGCGCCCACGAAGGCCTGGATCTCGGCCTTCGAGAGCTTGCCGTCGTTGTTGCCCGTCTCGACCCGGTCGACCGACGCGAGCCATTGATTGGCGATCCCACCGCTTTGCAGCGAGATATAGATCACGCCGTCGGCGCAGACGGGCGTGGTCTTGATGTTGCGCAACAACGTCTTGGCGTGCCAGCGGCGCCGGCCCGACTGGGGATCGTAGCCGAGCAGCATGCCGGTGCCCGCCACGACGATCTCGTCGCGTCCGTCCACGGTGCATACCACCGGGTGCGAGTAGTTGACGGCCATGTCGAGCCGATCGTCCTTCCATCGCAGCTCGCCCGTCGATTTCTCGAAGGCATAGAACGCGGGCGAGAGGTCGTCGTCCTGACAGAACAGTACCAGGTCGCCGTACAACACCGGCGACATGCCTGGCCCCCATTTGAAGACGAAAAAGGGATTGGGCAGTTCCCGCCGCCAGACGTCGTCGCCCGAGACCGCGTCGACGGCCACGAGGCCGAGTGAGCTGAAATAGAAGTAAACCCGCTCGGCGTCGGCGGCGGGGGTGGTGCTGGCGTGGCTGTTGGTCTTGTGGATTTCCACCAAGGGGCCCGTGGGCCAATCGCGCCGCCACAACGGTCGGCCTGTGGCGGCGTCGAACGCGAAGAGGCTGACGGTGTCGTCGGCCGTCATCCCGCTCACGAAGACGCGCCCCGCCGCCACAACGGGGCCGCCCACACCGTCGCCGATCTCGGCCGACCAGCGTACGTTTTCGGTCGCCGAAAACTTGTCGGGGAGCGGCATGGTGGACGTCGAAATGCCCGTGCAGTTGGGACCGCGAAACTGTGGCCAATCGTCGGCCCGCGCGTTCGTCGAGGCAACGGCTACGGTTACCAGTAGTGCGGCCCACAGGTAATGGCTTTCGGGTACGGTGGAACCGCGAGACAAGGTGCTGGATTTCATGGTTTTCATCTCACGTTCGCATGGGGTAACAGGCAGTCCATGCGGTCCATGATGGCCGATTTCCGGCACCGCCGCAAGCAATGCCCGCGAATCGCAAATCGAGCGCGATTTGCGCACGCCCCTTGTACCGGACTCTGGGCGCCGCGGCCCTGGCTACCTATGATGATTTCGCTTTCAAATAGGCCGTTGTTACCTACATTTGAACCACGACAGTCTTGCCAAGAAAGGCCTGTACCATGATCGTCGCACGTCCGCCGCTTGCCGTTCTCGCCGTGCTGTTGGCGATGCCTGCCGCCGTCAGGGCGGAGGAGGCCAAGAGTACGAAGACCTACGAAAACCGCCTTGCGCCGATTGACGATCCGCGGCCGATCCTGGCCGACTACCCCGAGTTCGTCGAGCCCGTGGTTTGCCCCGTGCGCTTCGAAGCCCCGCCGCTAGTGGACGACGATCAGGCTGATCTGGCCGTGCGAGCCTGGCGATTCTCGTACAACCTGCGCGGCGTCGTCGAGCTGCCCAACCGGCTCAAAGGCCGCGACACGGCGGTGATCGTCGTACACCCCTGGGGCATCGACGACGGCCAGGGCTGGACCACGCCCCAGCCGGCCGGCATCGCCTTCCAGTGTACCGTGGAAAAGAACGAAATTTGCAATCGCCACATGGCCCAGGTCGTCAATCCACTCTTGAAGAAACTGCGCGATCGCGTGGGCCTGGTGCTTTACAGCCTGCCGGGCGTCGAAGACCCGATCCGCAAGCAGGTCTACCGTTCGTTCCGAGGCAAGCCCAGCGACCTCGACCGCAAGGCGGGCGCCAAGGCCCTGACGGCCAGGCTGCGCGGCTTCGACTATCATGGTGAGGCGCTGCCCAGCGTGCTGACGCTTTCCGAGGAGCACCCCGTGAGCGACTATTTCCGGCAGTTCGGCGGCACCGATTCCAGCGACCGCTTCAACGCCGAGGGCTTCTGGAAACTGCCGATTCCCGTGAACAAGAACATTCAGGTCGCCCCGGACGACGTCGTGATCTACGACGGCGAAGGTTATGGGCCGCTGCGCGACTTTTTGCGAGAACAGGGCATCCGGCACGTGTTGCTGACGGGCTACAATACGGATATGTGCTTCTGCGCCACCACGGCCGGCTACGACAACCTCTCGCCCGATTTCAACGTGTTCCTGGTGGGCGACGCCACGCTCGCCACGTTTCCGGCCAACCCCAGCCCGAGGTTTGCGACCAATGCCTCCATTTCGTTGGCCTCGCGCGAGCACCTGATCACGCAGGCGTCGTGGATCGAAATCAACCCATGAGCAAGTCGTTGTCGGCAATGAGCACCGTCTCGCGGCGGCGTTTCCTGGCGGGCTCCGCCGGGTTGGCCGGCTGCGCCCTGGGTCTGCCGGCCTCCGTCCGATCGCGCTGTTTCCGACCGCCGGGCGAGCTCGATGAGGCCCGCCGGCGGCTGGCGGCCGACGAAGGCAAGGCGCTGGTGGCGATCACGCTCGACCTGGAGATGAGCCGCAACTTTCCCCAATGGGAAATCACGCATTGGGACTACGAAAAGGGAAACCTCAACGCCGAGACCAAGCAGTATTCGGTCGAGGCCGCCCGCCGCGTCAAGGCGGCCGGCGGGGTGCTGCACTTCTTTTGCGTGGCGCGCGTCTTGGAGCAGGAAAACGTCGAATGGCTCAAGCAGCTCGCAACCGACGGGCACCCCATCGGCAACCACACCTACGACCACGTTTACGTGCTGGCGACGCGGCCGGAGGACGTGCAGTACCGCTTTACGCGGGCGCCGTGGCTGATTGAAGGCAAGAGCGCGGCCCAGGCGATCGCGGAGAACGTGCGCCTGGCCAACGTGGCGCTCAAAGAGCGGGTGAATATCGACGCGGCCGGATTCCGGACGCCCGGCGGTTTCAGCGATGGTCTCGAAGGCCGCGCCGACGTGCAGGAGATGTTGCTGGCGCAGGGTTTCACCTGGGTGAGCAGCAAGTACCCATCGCACGCCGTGAACGAGCCGGGCACCGAACCGCCGCCCGAAGTGTTCGAGAGCATTCTCAAGGCGCAGGAGCGCGCCCAGCCGTTCGTTTACCCGAGCGGGCTGATCGAAGTGCCAATGAGTCCCATCAGCGACATCGGCGCCTTTCGCGGCGGCCGCTGGAAGCTGGAGAGCTTCCTCAAGGCGGTCCGCATGGGAATCGAGTGGGCCATCGACCGGCGCGCCGTGTTCGACCTGCTCGCGCATCCTTCGTGCCTGTACGTGACCGATCCCGAGTTCCGCGCGGTGGACCTGGCTTGCGAGCTGGTGCGAGCGGCCGGCCAGCGCGCCGCCATCGTCGACCTGGCGACGATCGCCGAGCGCGCCCGGCTGCGCCAGACAAGGCGCGAACCGTAGGCCGAGTAGCTAGGATCAGACGGGCGAAGAACCACGGATGGCCCGCAGGGACACGGATTAAGAAAGTCATCCGTGACCATCCGTGGCAGCGCAGTTTAAGATCCCACATGGTCAAAGGACGCCGGTTGCGCGAGCTCGTCGAGCGTCGTTTGCACGTCGCGCTAAAGGTCCTTCCAAGCCTCGCGCTCTTCCTCGGGCAGGGCCGCCAACGCCGTTTCGTCGCGGACGCCGGCCAGATCGGAATCTTGCCGCCAGTGCCGCAGGAACGTGCTCGCCGTCCCATTCGCGCAAAAAAACGGAGCCTGCGAGGCTCCGTTTACTCGGGTCATTTTGGTGGCGCCGGACAATCCGGCGGCTTTGGTGGCGGCGGCGGGACCAGCTGCTTGCCGGCTGCCGTTCCGCCCTAATGATCTCTGGACGTTGATTCGGTCCAGGCGAAGTTACGTCGTAGGGATAGACGTTGCGCGGGCTGACGCCGGGGCACCCGCCGACCCGCTTCGCGGGTGCCCCCGGGTCGGCTCGCCACGCGCAAAATCGAGCGCGCCGGCGGCGGGCGACGTGGACGACGTGGCGACGATCTTCCTCGTCAACCGCGAATGCCCCTGGCGCTGCCTGATGTGCGACCTGTGGATGAACACGACCGACCAGAGCGTGCCCGCCGGCGCGGTGCCGGCGCAGATCGACTACGCCCTGGCCCGCCTGCCCCCTGCTCGGCACGTGAAGCTCTACAACAGCGGCAACTTCTTCGACGCGCGCGCCGTGGCGCCGGCCGATCATGGCGCGATCGCCGAGCGGGTCGGCCGCTTCGCCACGGTGATCGTCGAAAACCACCCCAAGCTCTGCGGCGATGCCTGCCTTCGCTTTCGCGACCTGGTGTGTACGAAGTTGGAAGTGGCCCTTGGCCTGGAGACGGTCCATCCCGTCGTGCTGCCGCGGCTCAACAAGGGAATGACGCTCGACGATTTTGCCCGCGCCGTCGAGTTTCTCCTTTCCGGCGGGATCGCGGTGCGGGCATTCATCCTGTTGCGTCCGCCCTACCTATCGGAGGCGGAGGGGGTCGAGTGGGCGGCCAGGTCGCTGGAGTACGCTTTTTCACTCGGGGTCGGTTGTTGTTCGGTGATCCCCACGCGCGGCGGCAACGGCACGCTAGCGCAGTTGCAAGCGGCGGGAGAATTCGCTCCACCCCAGCTTCACTCGCTGGAGCTCACGCTCGAAGCGGGCCTGGCCCTGGGGCGCGGCCGCGTGTTCGCCGACCTGTGGGACGCCGAGCGGTTTTTCGATTGTCCCGCCTGCGGCCCGGCCCGCGTGGCGCGGCTGGCCGAAATGAACCTGACGCAGCGGTTGCCACCGCCGGTCGCCTGCGGGGCGTGTGCCGACGATCACACCGTGAGGCAGGTGTCCAAGGGGCCATAGCGCAGCGGAGATGTCACATGGCGTTTCGCGCAAACACGTCGGCCGCCTCCATCAACTCCGTCAATGTTGTAGCAAGCCATGCGCGCCGGGTTCGGGTCAGTTGGTCATTGATCGGAATATCGTTGACCCGCCATACATCGTCGAGAGGGGGGCGGCCGCCTCCGGACGACAGGTTGATCAAACGGCCGTAGCTTGCACGATGGGCCAGGATGTTGCGAACTTCCTTCCACGTCTCGTATTCGGTGGAATCGTTTGGGGCGACCGACGGTCGCAAGCCGGAGAATGGAGCCGCGAACACGGAAGAGTGCGCACATCGATCAAAGCGATCCATCGTCTCCTTGACCGTGATGTCTCGCAGACCATTACCCGTCAGGATCGGGAACGTGCCGGGCATCGCCATCGAACCAATCCAGTGCAGCCCATAGAAGAAGCTTTCGATCGCCGAAAGTCCGTTCACAAAGAAGTTGAACAGTGCTTCCTCTTGGTGGAATCGCTGCGGCTGCGGCGGTGTTGACCCGGCAGCAACCAACTCCGTGAAGCGATGGTCCTCGTTCGCACAGGAAAGAAAGCGGTAGGCAACAGCGTTCCACGCGCCGCCGTATTGGAACGTCGCCACCTCATCGCGCCGGGTCGCATGAACTCGGTCGTGAATGGCATTGTACGGCACAATGGGAAAGTCTTCGGGCAGCTCAAGCCCGACAGTCGCTGCTTTAATCGTCATTGGCTTACTCCCGTTCGGTTGCGACGTTGGTCGTCGAGTAAGAGCTTGCAGTCGAGCCAAGGCTGCGTCGGCTTCACGTCCCTTTTCTTCGATGAAGGAAAGCAACTGCGTCGGTGTTCGCTTGTCGCTGTCGTCCGTCTTGTTCGGATTCACGGCTTTCAAATCGTAGACCGCGTCTTCAATCGTTTGGGCCTTCGACTCGGTCTCGCGCGCTTCGCGGAGGGAGGTCTTCCAGCGTTCCTCCAATCCGACGAGCGCTTCCGCGGACTCCGCCTTGTGCTTTCGTCTCTCTTTAAGCTCGTCTTCCAGCAACGACGCCTCAGAGATTTGTTGCGTTGCGCGCTCGCGGTAGGGGCGCGCTTCATCCAAAGCGCGTTGCAACTTGGTGGCAAACGGGACGGTCCAACTTCGATCGCTGTCGCCGCGCGTTGGCAGCAGACGGAACAGGTCGTCGAAATGCGCTTTCGTCAGCGGCGTTTTCTTGCCGACCTTCACATCCGACAGGTCGAAGTACCAGATGGTCTCGGTTGGCGGGCCCTTGCTGAAGAACACCAGGTTCGTCTTGACGCCGGCGCCGGCGGAAGTGAAGACGCCGCCCGGCAAGCTTATGATGCACCAAACATTGAATTCTTCGAGCAACTTCCGTTTGGTTTTTACGAAACCTCCTTCGTTGGTGCGAAACAGGACCCCCTCGTCCAGGACGATGCCGCAAGTGCTTCCGGTCTTCATGCTCTTGAGCACGTTCTGCAAGAAGAGCACCTGCGTCGCGCCTGTCTTGTAGTCGTAGGGCGTTTGTGCTTCCTTGCCCTCTTTGCCGCCAAACGGCGGATTCATCAGAACCTAGTCGAAGAACGCCGGAGCGCCGGCGAACAGGCCGTCATACGTGGCAATGTCGGATAGGGCATTGCCGTGCCAGATATGCGGCTCGTCGATGCCATGCAGCACCAGGTTCGCCAGCGCGATGGGGTAGACGAGATTGTCTTTCTCGCGACCGTAGAACGTGCGGCGGCGGAGCGTTTCCAGTTGCACGGGAGTGATCGCGTCCCCCGCTTTGTCGCGCATGTACTCGAACGCCTGGGCCAGAAACCCGCCCGTGCCGCAACCCGGGTCATAGGCCAATCTGGATTGCATCTTTGTTGCCGTCAAGAACTGCGAACCACTCGCCCCACGCCGAACGATGGCACTCGTCGATCACGACGACGTCGAAGTACCCGGGCGGATAGTGCTTCAGGAAGAAGCTGGCATCGTCGCCCTCTTGCGACTTGTCAAGCGTCTGAAACGTCGCGATCGCGACACGAGCATTCTTCTGCGGGTTACGGGTATCGACCTCTGCGGCGTCGGTACCGAACGCCTCTTGAAAGTCCGCCAACCCGTTGTCCCGAAGCTCCGTCCGGTCGCAAACGAACAACGCCCGCCCGAGGAATCCCGCGTCGAGCAGCCGCCGCAGCAATGCCGCGGCGATCCGTGTCTTGCCCGACCCGGTCGCCAAGGCGAGCAACACGCGGGGTGCCTTGGCTGCCGCCTCTTGGCGAATGATTTTTTCCAAAGCGGCGCGAATGGCGGCATCTTGGTAGTACCGCAAATGATCGCGTCCAAGGTGGTACGAAGTCCGGAGCAATTCTAGGGCGTCGGGAGCCAATGGCAGCCGCCGCTTGTTGAGATAGCGGTCCACCAACTCGGCCGGGGTCGGAAACTCCGACATCGGGCGTGGTTCCGTGGTGAAACCGCTCTCCTCGTCGTACTCGACGAATTGATGACCGTTCGACGAAAACACGAACGGCACGGCGTGCAGTTGGCCGACTCGATATCCCTTTCCCTGTTGCAACCCGTGTTCCGGTGGCTTTTCCTCGCGCTTCGCTTCGATAATCGCCAATGGAACGGGCTCGGTGCCCGGCATCAACGGACGCCGTAGCACGTAATCCGACCGGCCTTTCGGGCGGCGTCGCCCTTGTTTTCGCCCCCGGTGTTCAACGACATCAATTGCCGCGGCCGTCTCTTCCAGACGAATATCGACGCGGTCCCAACCTCGACCGAGGATCGCGGGGTCGATCAGATCGAATCGCGTTTGAGCTTCGTTGCGCGACATTTGCTCTTTACTGGCGGCCGACGGTCAGCCACCCCATTAAACAGGCATTCGACACGTCAAAACCAGCCATCTCTGGCCGGAATTGGGCAGGCTGGGTTGCGATGGTCGTAATAGTCCCCGATTTTCGTTGGAAGTGCTACGACGAGCAAGGGCCGTCTTTCGATTTGTCGGAGGCGCGGCACGGTTCTCCAGCCGCCATTTCACAGCGAGCCGCGGCCCGCGGCACGGCGGGCCTCCTATGGTCGCTTACGAATAACTCACGGGCCGCACGCCGTTCTGTTGGAACTTCTGGGCTATCGCCGGGTCGGCGCGCGGATTACTCCTGGCGGCGATGGGCACCGGCTGGCAATCGCGCGAAGATGCAATGATCGCCGCCGCGCGGCACCTCGGATACCCCCGCACCGGCCCGCCATCCGCAGCGCTTTTAAGTCGGCCATCAATTCCGCCATCCGCAACGGGAGGCTGGAGCGGGATGGCTCGGAATTGATATAAAAGGCGCGGCGTCTGGGTTCAGGAACGGAGGCGGCTTCCCGCGGACTGCGGACGGGCCGTGGACGGCGTGTCGGACCTGACGTTCGGCGAATATGTGCGGCTGCTGGAAAACGAGCAGCGATGGAACAAGCTCGGCGTGCAGATCGACCGAGGCAAGTTCAACGAGCAACTCGGGCGAATCCGCGATATCCGCAACGACGTGATGCACTTCGACCCCGATGGAATCGGGGACGCCGATCTTGACGAGCTGCGACGATTCAGTGGCTTCCTGGACCGGCTCGAGAAGCTAACCTGCTAGGACACTACGACTATAGAAAGGGCCGACGGATATAGGGTCTCGCCGGCACGGGGCCCGACGACCACACGGCGCTGGGGCCGAGTTTTGTCCGCCAGCGTTCGTCAGGATAGATCAACCACGCAGCACCGTCAAACGTGGTGGAGCGAAGCCCGCGCTGGTTATTTCCCCGTACCGCGTGCCCGTTTGGAGGCCATCCAGCGCAAGCGGCTACTGCCACTTGCGTGAGCGTTTGGGCATGACTAGATTCTACGCAGCAGTCCCTTCGTCAACGGCCGGTGGAATCCATGAAAGCGTCCAATCTTGCAAAGGCATTTGCAAACAAATTCCTCGAGGAGGGGAGCTTTGTTGATTCCGGCGGACCCCTTACGCTCAGGCCGGCCCCCGCGACCGCCGTAGCGGCATTGTCAGAAATTGATGCTTCTGGCACTGGTTTTGCGGGGTTGTCCGTCCAGGCCGTCGGTTATGCGGAGGGAGACGTAAACGGCGGGGATGCCGACGACGAATTGAAGGACGAGGTCCATATCTACGTCACGCGAGGGGGCAAAAAGGAGCTAAAGGCTATCCCCAACGAAGTCGCCGGAGTGCGTGTTTTCATGCATAACACAGGGAAGGTTTCCGTAAGGCCGCAAGCGGCATCGGCTTCGTCAAACCGAGGGAATGTCTACGAGTACGAAGACCGCGTGGCGTGTGGTAGCTCGTGCGCTCCATCCGGTAAGAATTATGCCGGCACACTCGGCGCGCTGGTGAAGAAAAAAGGCCATACTGGCTTGTTCGCGTTATCCAACAATCACGTTTTTGCCGATTGCAACCATACGCCCGTGGGCATGCCGATACAGGCGCCCGCTGGAATGGACGGCAAGCCGGCGCCCGCGAGGGCGCCAGGGAAAATCTGCCAGCATTCCGAAATTGTTGAGCTTCGTAGCGGCAGTCCCGCCCTCGTGGCCCGGTGCCACGCGGACATTGCGATTGCGTCCGTACCAGACGAGGACTTGGTCTCGTCGTGGCAGGGCGACGAATCGGAAGGCTACGACACCCCAACGGCTACAGCGGACCCCCAGCGGCGGTTACGGGTCAAGAAATTTGGTCGCACCACCGGTTTGACGCACGGTATAATTGAGGCGCGGATCGTCGAGTTGGACATTCCGTACAAGTCAGACAACTTTAGCGCTCTCGTGTGGTTTGAAGGGGTCTGGTCGGTCCAGTCGGCGATGGCCGAGCCATTTGCGCTTGGCGGTGATTCTGGGAGCTTGGTCGTCACGGAGGATGGGGAGAGTGTCGTCGGAATGGTTTTTGCCGTCGCCCCCAAGGGGATGACGGCGTACATCATTCCGGTAGAGTACATCAAGGGTGCGTTTGGTGGGTTGTCGTTTGTGGGCAACCACGGAGTCTAGCCAGCATGGACATCTTCGCAGCCGCTCAAGCGCTCCAAGACAGGCTGAGAGGTTATGCGTGGCTAACGGCGGTGGCCGTCGGCGGCCTCGACGACAAGGAGGTCATTTTCGTCTACACCAAGCACGCTGTGCGAAACAAAGAGGTCGACGAATTGAAAGCCAACGGCTGGATGGGACATGACGTGAAGATTCGCCGTGTTGGCCAGACAACCCCGGCCGGCGTTTGATCGCCGCTACGATCTCCGCGATGTGAGCGGAACCGCAAGACTGAATTCTACGCCCGTCGGCGGTGGGTATTCGCTTGGCGTCGAACTCGGCACCGATTCAACACGGGGCTGACGCCCGCCGGTCGCCACACGCAAAACTGAACCGACCAGCGGCGGATCGTCGATCACTGCCAAATCAGCGGCCGCCGGATGTACACGGCGTTGAGGTATTCGCGGTGGTTTCCGTGCGCGTACCAGGCCAAGGCCAAAGCGTCGGCACGGTCGGGCGAACGGCCACCGAGCATCTCGCGAACCGATGGCTCGTGCTCGCCGTGGTCGCCCCCGCCCCGCGGTCTCGACTTGGGGGGTAGCCGCAGCCGGCCTTCGCCGTCGTAGCACTTGGGCAGCACCGCCAGCTCCTCGCGCAGCAGCCCCTCGTCGGGAGGCAATGCCAGGCAATGCTGCTTGCGCGTCCATTGCGCGGCGGGCAGCTCGAGCAATTGCCGCACGCGGCGTTTCGGCTCGAGCGCCTTGCGCAGCTCGCCGTAGAGCTCGGCGCGGCGGTTGAGGTAGGCCGCCGGCTTGTTCGATCGCGCGCCAAACTCCACGGTCTTCAATTGATAGTTAAGCCGGGACCGCATGCTGTCGACGATCTGCTGACCGCCGCCCCCCGCGTCGAACGCCACGGCGTTCCCCCAGATGTTGTAGCGGCGCATGAGGCGGATCGTGATGTTGGCGATTACGGAGGTGTCGGGCGTGCGCTTGGCCACGATTTCGCGCACGCCATACCGGCCCAGCACCACCCACACCGTTTCATCCGCGCCCCCCGAGGCCACGTCGACACCGAGGGAGAAAAAGCGGTCGAAAGGACGCGTGCGCGGCGGGTCGGCAGGCCGCTCGCGCAGCAGACGCCCCAGTTGCTGGGCGATGTCGAGCCACTCGCCAGGAAACAACCGCTCGTCGGCTTCGTCGGGGAACAAACCCAAGAGCCGCGTGCGCACCCGGTCGGGCGGCCAGTTGACTTCGTGCGCCAGGTAGTCGGAGTACGAAAGGATGCCCGGAGTGACCAGCGGCGCCGGGCCCGCCCGCCCCAGCTCGATGTGCGCGCGGGCGTACTCGACGTTGGGCGAACGCTCGCCCGAGATGTGGATCACCTTGCGGTAGAGGGAGCCCAAACCGTCGGGGTGCTGCTGGTCGCCGGCGCGGCACTTTTCGTAAAAGATGCCCGTGCTGCGCAACGGGTTGCCGATCGCCAGAATGCGATGGGCCTGGCTGGTGGCCGCCTCGTAGAACTCGCGTTCCAGGGAGCTGGCCTCCTCGAAGACGAACAAGACGGTGCCGGTGCCGTCTTGCATGGGCTGGAGATGGTGCCCCTGGAACGACTCGACCTGGGCCGCGACCTGGCCGACGAGATAGAACTTTCGCTGCGGTCCCTGGCGGCGCCCCTGGCTGGGGAGCCAGATCCGCAGATGGGAGCACTTGAAGCCGAAGCTGAAGGGTTCGCCGTCGAGCACGGCCGTGCGGAGCAGGTGGTCGATCTCGCCCCAAAGGACCGTGTTGAGCTGTTCCTCGGTGGCGCTCGAGGTGACGACCTTGGCCTGGCGCGTGGCGAACCACCAGACGGCGGTGAGCGCGGCGATGAAGGTCTTGCCCATCTTGTTGGCTGAGTGGACCCAGGTCTCGTTGTTATGGACAACTGATGAGAGGATCTCGACCTGGTAGGGGGCAAGCTTGATGTGCGGCCAGAACTTTTCGACGAAACCCAAGGGATCGGTCTTGTAGTCGTTCCAGATCAGTTCGAGTTTTTCGAGGTTCTTGCTTGGCTTGCGGTCGGGGGTGTCAGAGGGCATGGGGCAGACCAGGGTTTTGGGACTTTGGATTTGGGTCTTGGGTTATGGCGCTTGGGTTTTGGCTTCGACCCAACCCCGCTCGTCGGGGTTGTGAAGAAGATGGCGTGCTAACTCCACGCGCCTTCGCGGCGCCTGCCAGCAGCTCCGTCCGCCCTTCCGCTGCGTTCGGCAGCGGAAGGGCGGACGGAGCGAACTGGTACGGGCCGGGTTTCGTAGCACGCCATCTTGTTCACCATCGAGACAAGCTCGAAGGGGTCGGGTCGTTCGAGAACAGTAATTCACGACGGTTCGAGACGGTCGCCTTCCTTGCCGGATGTCCCCTGTAACCTGTTACCTGTTCCCTCCTCGGCGGCGCGGCGAGCGAGCTCAACCTTGATGTCGATGACGTTCGAACGTTTGAGCGGCGGCGGCAATGCCGCTGCGTCAAGCGCGGGCGCGCGGTGCATCCGGACGAGCAGGTCGGTCAAGGTGAGCGTGCGCCCCTCGGCGTCGGTGGCCGCGAGCTTGCGCGGAGCATCGAGACCCAGGATCGCGCGGCGCGAACGGAT
>DATLQY010000170.1:0-13414 GCA_035534975.1 Pirellulales bacterium | reverse complement strand
GCACCAGCGGTGGTCCCGTACACGTCTTCGTCCGTATAGAAACGAATGGCCGCCATGCTCACGAAGCGCCATTCGCATAACGCGCCTTGACGGTTGCTTCGTCATCGTCGGCCACGGCAGCCTCGATTTCTTCGAGATGATCGTACGCATAGGCCAAGGCGTCATGCACGTCGGCCGGCTTGAGCGAGGCGTACTGCTGAATGATTTCTTCGATGGTCATCCCTTGGCGATAGCAGAAGAGGATCGTGCCAACGCGTATGCGCGTTCCGGCCACGACCGGCTGGCCACCACAGCGTACAGCGTCTTTTTCGATGTTGCGGTAATCCAGTTTGGGCATGATCAGCGCGCCTTGGAATTCATGGCTCTCCAAACCCATTCTAGCACTCGAAAGACATTGATACCAACTCCCATTGTCGCAGGATATTATTTCTCAGATCGCCCCGCCAAACAGCGCCCGCACCGGCCGGCCGTCGGCCACTCGAAAGGGCCGGCCCAAGGCGTCGTGGATCTCGGTGGCGGAGTCGATCCCGAAAAGCGAAAAGATGGTCGCGGCCAGGTCGCCTGGGGTAACCGGGTTGAGATCGGGATAGGCGCCGAGCTTGTCGCTCGCGCCGTAGACGGCGCCGCCGGTCACGCCGCCACCGGCCAATACGACCGTATAGCAATCGGGCCAGTGGTCGCGACCGCCGGAACGGTTGATCCGCGGCGTGCGGCCGAACTCGGCCAGCGCCACGACCAGCGTCGAATCCATGAGCCCGCGCGCGTCAAGGTCTTCGATCAACGCCGAAAAGGCCTGATCGGCCGGCGGCAAGAGGTCGTTCTTCAAGCGAGGGAAGTTGTCTTGATGGCTGTCCCAGTTGGCCAACTGGCCGTTGGTGATCTTGTCGTGGACATTGACGAACTGCACGCCCGATTCCACCAGCCGACGGGCCAAGAGCAGGCTCTGGCCCAACGTCGTTCGACCGTACCGGTCGCGCAGCGCCTCCGGCTCAGGCGCCAGGTCGAAGGCGCGGCGGACTTCGTCGGAACGCAGGAGGTTGAACGCCCGCTCCTGGAACACGCTCATCGAACGTGGTCCCCCATGCTCGCCGTCAGCCGAGCCGCCGACCCGGGTTAACAGCTCGCGCCGCCCCTCGAGCCGCGCCGAGGGCAAATCGGAAGGAAGTTCCAGCTCGCCGACGCGGAAATCGGGCGAATTAGGATCCCGCATGACTTGCAACGGGTTGAAGGCCGGGCCGAGGAAGCCGGAGGTCTGGCCGGGCAACATCACCACGTTGTACATCACGTGCGGCAAGGCCACGTGCGCGGGCGCCGTGCCACCGCCGGCCGATAGGCGGCTGAGCGCCGCGCCGTAACAGGGGAAATCCACCGTCGGGTCGTTCGACAACAGCTCCAGGTCGCCCTTGATCGGCGTGCGGCCGCAAAGCGCCTCGACGGCCCCCGAATTGTGGTTCCGCATCGGGTGGTGAAAGCTTCGCACCAACGCCAATTTGTGCATCCAAGGAGCCGTCCGCGGCAGGTGTTCGCAAATGCGCAAGCCCGGCACGCTGCTGGCGATCGACTGGAACTCGCCGCGGACTTCCGCCGGCGCGGCGGGCTTCATGTCGTAGGTGTCAATATGGCTTGGACCACCGTAATAGAAAACAACGATGCACGACTTGATCCGACCTTGCGGCGCGCCCGGCGACGCGGTGGCCGCGGCCGCCTGGGCCTCGTAGAGTTTCGGCAAGCTCAGGCCGAAGCAGCCCAGCCCGCCAAGTTGCAAGAATCGACGTCGGCTCGACGGCGAGTCGGCGACAAGATCCTTTTTGTGTCGGTTCAGCATGGGTGCCTGGTCGTAGGGTAGGTTAGACTTTCCGTCACTGTAGCGGAACTCGTGAGAGTTCCGATTTGCACGTGGACCTCGGAATTCTCACGAATTCCGCTACGCTTTGTGCGCGATGTTTGTCGCCTTTCGCTCCGCGAAAGAACGTCCTTTCGCGGAGCGAAAGGCAACTATTACGCAGGGAAATTATTCGGGACCAAATCCTTTTGCAGGTTGGAAACCTGCCCCACGTTTCAACTCAAACCTGGGATCGGATCGCCATAGTAAATGTTGTGCGGCCGCTGGAGGTCGTCGTGCCAGACGGCGGTCGATGGAATGCCAAGCGAGTGATAGATCGTCGCGGCCAGGTTTTCGGGCGATTGTGGGTGCGTGGCGGGGAAGGCGCCGATCTTGTCGGACGAGCCGATCGCCCGGCCCCCCTTCACGCCGCCGCCGGCGAACAACACCGATTGCACCGCGCCCCAGTGGTCGCGGCCGGGCAGCTTGTAATACTGCGGCAGGTGCGAGATCTTCGGCGTGCGGCCAAACTCGCCGGCCATCACGATCAACGTGCTCTCGAGCATGCCGCTGGCCTGCAAGTCGTCGAGCAATGCCGAAAGGGCCCTGTCAGTGGGCGGGAAAAGCTTGTCCTTGAGGTGCGGAAATGCTTCGCCGTGCGTGTCCCACGACTCGTTATTGCCCAGATTGACCTGCACCAAGTTCACGCCGGCCTCGACCAGCCGCCGGGCCATCAACAGCGACCAACCGAAACTGTTGCGACCATAGCGATCTTGCGTGGCGTCGTCGGCGCGGGTCACGTCGAAGGCCCAACGGACCTTGGGATCGGCCAAGAGCGAGATCGCCCCCTGGCGGAAACGGTCGAAGTTCGCGGCCTGGGCGATTTGTTCGAGCTGGCTCCGCTGTTGGTCGAGCTGGGCCAGCAGGTTCAGCCGGCCATCGAACCGGCCCTGGGCCAGCCCTTCGGGCAAGCTCAGGTTCGGTGCCTGAAACAGGCGGTTGTCGGGCTGGCCCCGTTGCTGGTGATCGAACTGGTATTGCGGGAAGGCACCGTAGGACGTCGAGTGGAACGGCGAGGCATCGACGAACCAGGGATCGCGGCGCTGGCCCATGATTCCCGCGAATTGGCCGGGAATGACTCGTCCCGTGGAATGGATCAGCCGTTCCGGCAAGACGACGGCCGGTGGCAAATTGTTTCGCGGCGGCGTGGCATCGCCCGCGACGGAGGCGATCGAGGGCCAATCGGTGGGGCGCGGCTTGCCGGGGTCGAAGCCGGGCGGCATTTCGGTGCGGCCGTTAAGCATGATCGCGTGCGCGGCCGAATGGTCGTTCGAGCGGTGCGTCAGCGAGCGGCAGACGCTCCAGAGTTGGCTTCGCTGGGCCAAGAGAGGCAAGTGCTCACAGACCTGAACGCCTTGTGTGCTGGTGGCGATCGGTTTGAATTCGCCGCGGATCGTGTCGGGAGCGTCGGGCTTCATATCGAAGCTGTCGTGCTGGCCAAGCCCGCCGGAAAGGAAGATGTAAATACATGCCCGCGCTTGCGGCGCGCGACCAGGCACCCTGCCGTCGGGCGCGGCGGCCGCCCGCAGCGCATCGAGATGATTGAGGCCCAGCCCCAACAAGCTCATCGAGCCGGCCTGAATCGCCGTGCGGCGCGTGACGGACGGGTGAAGAGGTGCGGAGGACGCGGGGATCATCGGACACCAGGCGGGCAGGCGGGTGGACCCATCGAAGGCCGCTTATCACTGTAACGCCTCGCGGCCTACGAGGCAACGTGTTCGCTGTGTGGTAACGCGCACCTTGTTCCCACGCTCCGCGTGGGAACACCTCTTCGGCCGCTCTGCGGCCCCGATGAGGACCGAGCACCGGAGACGCGGAGCGTCCACAGACCCGTTCCCACGCAGAGCCGACCTACGGCGCGGGTGTCCAGAACGAGTAATTGTTCGTATTGACCCATTACCGCCGAAGGGGATACTGGGGCGCGATGCAAGTGCAGCTCCCGCCCCGCTCTAGGTGTCGCCATGGATGGCCGTACCACAGGCATTTCCGCTAGTCCCGCCATCGGGCGACGGCTGCGTCGGGCCGGTACACCATCATCAAAACCGAGCGAGGCCCATCTCCGAACGGTCGACACCGTGTCGTCCTTACCGCCGTCGCTGGCCTTGGGGCTTGTGGCGATCATGGTCGGTACGAAGCTGGCGCTCTTGCCTTTTCCCGTGACCACACCTGGCGAGTTCGTCCGCTGGCTGTTCCGACTGGCCCTCGTGGTCTCGCCTGACATCGGCTTCGTCGCGGGGCTGACTCTGGTCTGCACCCTGGCGTCGCCGTCAATGCGTGGCCGCCGCGTGGCTGCCTGCTGGCGCTGGTTTCTGTATGTCACGTACATCATGGCGGCCGTTTATGCCGTGGCCAGTTTGCTCCTGTTTCGAGTGATGCTGGTACACTTCTCGGTTCGATTGTTGTCGTTCGCCGGCGGGCCAATGTTGATGGCCTCGTCGATCGCGCCCTTCCTGACGCCCGGCGCGATCGCGAGCCTGGTCGGCGCGCCGCTTTCGGTGTTCATTACGCCCTTGGCGACGCGCTATCTTCCTTGGTTCCGCGAAGGTGCTCCGAGAGCAATTCGCGTCGTGCTCGCCGCGGCGGCGATGGTCGCGCTCTACGGCGGCGTTTGCCGCGCGTACATGCGCTCGCACTGGACCGACCCGAACCGCTGGGAGCGGCGCATCGCCCACAGTCCCCACGCGCTCTTGTTGGCGAGTTGCCTCGAAGAGGCATTCAAAGAACAGCCTTTCAGCAACACGTTTTCGTTGCCCAATGCCGAGACCAGCGACTTCGCGCCGCGGGCACACGTTACCTCCGGCGCGTTGCCGACTGCCGAGGCCGACGCGCTGTTCATCGACGGCCGCCGGCCGAGGAACGTGGTGCTGATCGTGCTCGAATCGGTCGGGGCCGAGTACTTCGGCGTCCAAGGCTCGAAGTACCCGACCACGCCACGGCTCGACCGGCTCGTGGCCGAGCAGGGGCTCGTATTCGAAAACGTCTACGCCCAGGCGGCGTGCAGTTGCAACGGCCTAGTCTGCCTGACGGCCAGCACGCTGCCGCGGCCCGATTGGTTCCTGATCGTCCGCGACAACCCCGGCTTCAACGTGCCGACAATCGCCCAGGCCCTGAAGACCGAGGGCTACCGCACTTGCTTCGCTCACTCGGGGAAATGGAGCTGGAAGGAGCGCGACCGGTTCCTCAAGACGCGCGGCGCCGATGTGCTGATCGACGCCGCCGATCACCCGGAAGACAAGGCCAGCTCGTGGGGCATGCACGACCGCACGATGTACCGCGACGTGCTCGATTGGATCGAGGCGGGGCGCGCCGGCGAACCGGAGCGGCCCTTCTTCGTTTTCGCCTACACGCTCGACACGCACCATCCTTACCTCGAATCCGACGAGCCGCGCGAATTTGGCGTCGAAGATCCCGAATTGGCCCGCTACCTGAACGCCGTCCGCGCGGCCGACGCCGAGATCGGCCGGTTCATCGACGAATTGTCGCGGCGCGGGCTGGCCGATTCGACCCTGGTGGCGATCACCGCCGACCACGGCGAGAGTTTCGGGCAGCACGGTCAGACGTTGCACAGCTTCAGCCTCTACGAGCAGGCCGTCCACGTGCCCTTGGTGCTGCTCTATCCGGGCTTTCGCGAGCCGGGAAAGCGCGAAGAGGTCGTCGGGCAGCACGTCGACATCGCGCCGACGCTCGTGGATCTGCTGGGCTTCGCTCCGCCGGACGAGTGGCAGGGGCGCGACTTAATGTCCGCCGACCGGTCGCCGAGAGCATATTTCTGTTCCGCGGGCAACGAGGTCGTGTTGGGCCTGCGCGACGGCCGGTACAAGTACCATTTTTACGTGGCCGGCGAGCGCGACGAGTTGTTCGATCTCGAAATCGATCCGGGCGAGGAGCACGATCTCGCCGCCGAGCAGCCCCAGCGCTGTCTCGCCTACCGCCGCCGGGTCGCCGGGTTCGTCCAGCACCAGCGCGCGTTTCTCGCGCGACACGGGGCGAGGTAGGGGATGATGGGATAATGGGATAATGGGATGAGGGATCACCCTCGTTCCCACGCTCCGCGTGGGAATGCTTCTTCGGACGCTCCGCGTCCCTGTAACGACGACGTTTGTTGCGAACGCCGCCAGGATCGTCATCTTGCCCGCCGCCCGCCGGCGCGGGATGCTGATGGCAATGCCACGACTCGACGGCAGTCGAGCCAATGAAACGCGCCGAAAGCGCTTCCCAATGCGAAAGTGATCGCAGGAGCATGGGATGTCCACGACCAAGCGGATTTGGCTCTGGGTGGTGCTGCAGCCGGTGCTGACCTTCCTTGCTGGCAATATGACATCGAGGCATTGGTTGACCCTCGCCCCATGTAGTGGTCAAAATCATCGAATGACCAGCCAGGAAAACACGACGCCCCAGAGAGGATCACGCCCCCGGGCTATGCTCAGTCGCCGCTACGTGCTGTGAACGGCGTTCACGCTCCGGCTTCCGGAATTCCCACGAATTCCGCGACAACCTTGAGTCACCTTCGAGTCGCCACCGTCAACTTATCGTCGGCGATCGTCACTCGCACCGCTCCCACGTCGGCCGTGTCGAGCACTTGGGCCCCGCTGGCGTGATAGGCCGCTTCGGCTTCGCCTTGCTTGTCGGAGTGGCTGCCGCTGATCACGACCCAGTCGGGCGTGCTCCAGGCGGCAAAGCCGGGCGGGTTGCTGCGCGAGCTGCCGTGGTGCGGCGCGAGGATCACGTCGCAGTCGAGCGCGCTTTCGGCGATGACGTCGTCCAAGCCTGGAGTTTCCAGGTCGCCCGTCAATAGAATTCGCCGCCCGGCGTGCTCGACCGCCAGCACCAGGCTGTTGGCATTGTCGCTCCCCAAGACGCCGCGGCGCGTTGGGTGCAGCACCTCGACGTTGCAACCGCCGCTGACGCGCAAGCGGTCGCCCGCCCATGTCTCGCTGAGCGGCACGCCGGAAGCGTCGATCGCCCGCCGCAGCCGGCGTATCGCAGGCCCCTCGTCGGCGAGCATGGCCGGCGTGGCATAAACGACGCCCACCGAAAACTTCTCGAGCAGTTCGGGCACCGCGTTGTAATGGTCGACGTCGGCGTGCGACAGCACGATCGCGTCGACGTGAGTAATACCGCGCGACCAGAGATAGCCCGACACCGTGCGGGCCCCCGCCGCCGGCGAGCCGAGCCGGCCCGCGTCATAGAGCAGCGTCTGGCCGTCGGGCAGTTCGAGCACGACGGCGCAGCCGTGTCCGACCGACAAGAACGTGCAGTCGAGCCGGCCTTCGTCCGCCGTCGGCAACAACGGCGCCGCCAGGCCCACGGCCGACCAACCAGCCATGAGCGCCAGGCACCACCGCGCGGGTGGTCGCAATCGTGGCGCTGCGGCCAGGATGGCCAGCGCGGCGTAGAACACCCAAAGCCACCACGGCTCTGGTCCAGGCACCCAAAAGTGGCTTCCGGGGCAATGGCTGGCCGTCTCGACCGCTCCTTCGACCGCCCAGAGGCTGGCATCGCAAAATGATCCCGCAATGGCGCCCAACGGCGGAAAAACCCAGTCGAGCACGAGTACCGCGAAACCCGACATCAACCCCAGCGCCACCGGAAGCGCCAAGAGCGGCGTCAAAACCAGGGTGGCGGGCGAAACCAGATGGAACTGCGCCATGACCACCGGCGCGCTGACCGCCCAGACGCAAGCGGTGAGCGCCGTTGCCTGCGCCACCGAGCGCCAACTCCATCGTGCCAGTTTTTCATGCCAGGGGCGCGTGCGAGCGATCAGGCGGTCGAGCGGGTCGGCACTGGGCCGCGGAACACATCGCGGTCCAAACCATACCAAGGCGGCCATCGCCAGGAACGACAGTTGCGGTCCGACGCGAAACAGCTCGGCCGGGTTCCACCACAAAACCCAAAGCGCCGCCAGCGCCAGGGCGTTAAACGCCGGAAGTCTCCGCCACCAGTACCGCGCCGCGCAGACCAAGAGCACCACCACGGTCGCCCGCGCAGCCGGCGGCTCGGCGTCGATCACCAGCGCGTATCCCAATGTGACCAGTGCGATGGCCGCCAGTCCAAAGCCCCTGCCGGCCCAACGCAGCCGCATCGCCCAAAACAGAAAGCTCGCCAGAATACCGACGTGCAATCCTGAGATCGAGAGCAGGTGAATCGTGCCGGTCTTCGAAAACGCTTGCGTCGCTTCCGTATCCAATTCCTCACGGATGCCCAGCAGTAGCGCGGCGGCCAGTCCCGACCGCTGGTGGGCCAACCGCTGCCACAAGATGGCGTCGCCGCGCCCTCGCAGTTCTTCCCAAATCCGCGCCGGTCCCCACCACGCCGGGCGTTCGATGATCTCGACGCACTCGGGAAAATCGGCCGAAACGCGGCACAGTTGCCGGTCGGCGCGGGCATGCCGGGCAAAATCGAACTCGCCCGGATTATGGGCCGTGGTGGGGGCCGAGACCTGCCCGACGACCCGCAACCGATCGCCCGCGTGGACGCCCAGCAGGTGCCCCTCGACCCACAGCTTCACGCGGCCCGACGCCGGCCGCCACGCCTCGCCGTCGCGAAGCCGCGTGACGTCGACTTCCAAACGCGTCTGGTCGCCGCGTTGGATGGCGCAAAGCGGATCGTAGGGAGGGGCGGGCACGCGCCTTGGTCCACGCACGACAACGGCTTCGACGCACGTGGGCTGCGCCGCCTCGCGCGCGTAGATTCCCAATTCGTCGTCGGCAAACAAGCACCAACGGCAATGGTGCCAGGCGCCGCCCAACGCCGCCAGGGCGATCCACAGCACGACGCCGGCCGATCGATCGCGCCGCCCGCGCCAGAGCGCCAGCCAGGCCGACCAACCGGCTGCTGCGATCGCCCACCAGGCTGGCGCGGCCAGCGGCGATTTCGCATCGCAGAAAATGCCCGCCGCCACCGCTGCCAGGACGATCACCAGCGGTTGGTAGCGAGGCGCCGCGAAAGGCGCGGGCAGCTTGGCGGTTGTGATCGGTTCCATCGAAGGTGGAAGCGACGGGAGGGTTCAGGGTTCAGCAATGAGACAAGCGGACGAATTCCATACCATAACCAATGTATTGGATCGCGGACGGATCTGCCACGTGTCGCAAGCTTTGATCGTCTTGCTTTCAGCCCCGAAGGGGCACAATAATGTGCTCCCGTTTTCCCCGGCATGAATGCCCGGGGCTATGACCGCTTCGCGGGAGGCCCCGTGAACGGGGCGGTGCATCACTCGCGACTTGTGTAGAACAACGAGGGCGCAGCCCTAGGAATCAAACCGCAACGCCCCCCCCTCAAAGCCCCGACGGGGCGTGACCAGCGGTGTGATACGCGCCGCCTCGGGTGTGCAAGTCAAGAACGTCGCGGGGCATGGCCCACGCAAGTCGGTGCAATTCAATCTAGCCACGTTCCGTTCGGATCGGCTATCCTTTCTTTCATCTCGTTCACGATTTGCCCTTGCGAGTGCGCGAAACCCAACCTTCCACTGGAGTCCCGGATGATTACGTCGACCGCGACGAGCTGGATCCACTTTGTGAGCGGTAATCGAAATCACAAGACTTCCGGTTTCCCTCGCCTAACGTTCGGAATTTTCGCGAATCCCGCTACTCTCATGCTCGGCGTGTTGGTTGGACTTGCCGGCGGTTGCAATCCGGCGGCGAAACCGCCGGCGGGCAAGCCCGCGGCCAAGGCGGCAACGAAGCCCACGGAAGCCGCCGCCGCGCTCGCACCGGCCGTTGCGGAAGAAGCCGTGCCGCCACCCGCGGCCGAGGAAGTGTCGGCCAGCGAACCGCTTGTCGAGGAAACGGAGGAGAAAGTGGAAAAGCCAGCGAAAAAGGACGCCGCCAAGAAACCGAGGTCGATAACGCCCAAGCCCGCGCCGGCCGCTGACCAGGCCGTGCCAGAACGCCTGGCCAATGTGCCGCTGATCCCGCGCGACGCGCTGTTCGGCAATCCGAACCGCGCGGCGGCCCGAATCAGCCACGATGGAACGCAATTGGCCTACCTGGCGCCGGAGCAAGGCGTGCTTAACGTCTGGGTCGGGCCCTTGGACGATCCGGCCCAGGCCAAGCCGGTGACCCACGACAAGGTGCGCGGCATCCGCACCTACTTCTGGGCCTACACGAGCCAGCACATCCTTTACCTGCAAGACGTCGGCGGCGATGAAGACTGGCACGTCTATTGCGTCGATCTCGCGGTGGGCGAAACCAAGGATCTGACACCCCTCGAGAAGGTCAATGCCCGCATCGAGCAGGTCAGCCATCGTTTCCCCGAGGAGATCCTGGTCGGCCTGAACGACCGTGATCCCGAACTGCACGACCTGTACCGCGTCAACCTCGTGACGGGCAAGCGCAAGCTGGTCGAGAAGAACTCCCAGCGCTTCTCGGGCTACATCTGCGATGACGATTATCGCGTGCGGTTCGCCACGCGCTTCACGCCCGACGGCGCGAACCAGTTGTTCGCCGCCGACGGCCAGGGAGGGTGGGACGAGTTTCTCAAGATCCCCGCCGAGGACACGCTCACCACGAATCCCTTGGGATTCGACAAGACCGGCGACGTGCTGTTCATCACCGACAGCCGCCGGCGAAACACCGCCGCGCTCGTTGCCTGGGACCTGAACACTGGCGAGCGGACGGTGCTGGCCGAGAACGAACAGGCTGACGTGGGCGAAGTGCTCTCGCACCCGACCGAGAACACCGTCGAAGCAGTTTCATTTAATTATACCCGCAAGGAGTGGCAGGTGCTCGACGACGCCGTTGCCGCCGACCTGGAGTACTTGCGCTCGGTCGCCGACGGCGAAATCGCGGTCACCAGCCGCACGCTCGACGACCGGCACTGGACCGTGGCCTTTCTGCTCGACGACGGACCGGTGAAGTACTACCACTACGATCGCGACGCCCAAAAGGCGACGTTCCTGTTCAACAACCGCGACGACCTCGAAGGCATGCCTCTCGTGAAGATGCGGCCGGAGGTCATCACCGTCCGCGACGGCCTCAAGCTCGTGAGTTACCTGACGCTGCCGCCGGGCTGCGACGCCGACGATGACCGCCTGCCCGACGAGCCCGTGCCGCTGGTGCTCAACGTCCACGGCGGACCGTGGGCCCGCGACGAATGGGGCTTCGATCCCGAGCACCAATTCCTGGCCAACCGGGGTTACGCCGTATTGTCGGTCAATTTTCGCGGCTCGACCGGGCTGGGAAAGGAGTTCCTCAACGCCGGCAACAAGGAATGGGCGGGCAAGATGCACGACGACCTGGTCGACTCCGTCGAATGGGCCGTCAAGAAAGGCATCGCCGATCCCAATCGAGTCGCGATCATGGGCGGAAGCTACGGCGGCTACGCCACGCTGGTCGGCTTGACCTTCACCCCTGAGCTCTTCGCCTGCGGGGTCGATATCGTCGGGCCGTCGAACATTCAAACCCTGCTGGAGAGCATCCCTCCCTATTGGGCGCCGATGATCCAGGTATTCAAAGACCGCGTGGGCGACCACTCGACGCCGGCGGGGAAGAGGTTTCTCGAAGAACGGTCCCCCTTGACGCACGTCGGCCGGATCGAGCGACCGCTGTTGATCGGCCAGGGGGCGAACGACCCGCGCGTGAAGCAGGCGGAATCGGACCAGATCGTGGATCTGATGCGCAAGAAGCGGATCCCGGTGACGTACGTCTTGTATCCCGACGAGGGGCACGGCTTTGCCCGGCCCGAGAACCGGCTGTCGTTCAACGCCGTTACGGAGGCGTTCCTGGCCCAGCACTTGGGCGGCCGTTACCAGCCGATCGGCAACGCATTCCGCGGCTCGACGATCACCGTGCCCGCCGGGGTTGAAGGCGTGCCCGGCCTGGCGAAAGCGCTTGAATCGGCGAAGAAATCGACCGATTCGACGAAGTAATCGTCCACCGCCAGTTACCGCCCGACTCGGTCATTCTTGAGCCTGTCGCTCCGGTAGACCGAAAAGTAATGCGAGCCGAAATGAAGAAGCGCCTGGACGTCGCTACAATTCCTGGCGGTTTCATGAAGCAATCCCGAAACTTTGCCAAACCTCATTCAACAACTCGCTGAAGGTCGACGGGCCGGCAAAGCGGCGCTGTCGCCGCTTTGCCACGGCGCTTTCGGTCCCTGGCTGCGGACGGTGGGGAGCGTAAGCGATGCCCCGGTTGCTATCGGGCCGTGCGGTGCTTTCGCTCCACCACCAGCACGACAATCCCCTTGGCCCTCGCTTGCCTTTGTAAGCGTTGCTCAAGTCGCCAAAAAGGCGACGGGAGAAATCCGGAAGAATTTGGCCAAGGTGATGACCTGGCCCTTGGTGAGCGACCGAGTTCCGCTCAGGACGGCCGAAATAGTGGACTGGGACATCCCAACCTCTTTGGCGAGCTTCGGTTGGCTGAGTCCGTTCGCCCTCATCAACTCGCGCAGCACTTCGGCTTCGGAGGCGTCCGGGAACGTCTCGTGCTCGTCTTCATAGGTTTCCACCAGATCGGTCAGGGCGTCCAGGTACTCCTCCGTTCCGTCGTCGAGACGCTGTTGCAACAGCCGATCAATCATCCTCTGCGCTTCGCCGAGGTGGCCGTCGTCCCGGATGTGGATGAGCGGAAATTGCCGCACTAAATTGAAGTAGGTGTCCGGCATCGTTTGCTTGACGGTCTTGGACCCCATACCTATTTCCCTTTCCCTGTTCGTCCACCGGCGCTCCGCGCGCCTCGTTCAGGCGCTTTCAACGCCGTTGTCCTCATCTTCGTCGGGGGTTTGCGGGGCGGGGGCTTGTGGCATCCGCAGCCGTCGCCCCATAGCATCTTGTCGTATTCCGCATGGTCCATCGCTCGCAGAACGTAAATGATGCCCTTGCGAAAGTTGACCCGGCCAATCAGGCGGAAGCGATTGTTACCCACGTCAAACACGACGCAATTGCCGACCTGGTCCGCCGACCCGAATGTCTGTTTGAGCGACCCGAAATTGACCCAATCCGCATTCTTGGCCGTCTTGTACCATGTGGAGAGATCCCGTTTCGCGACTTCGGATTCGTGCTTCCGAGATTCCCAGAACTCGCGCAGCCGACGTTTTGAAATAACCCGCACATGATACCTGTTCATTCACCAACCGAACCACCTTACGGCTACCCGAAAGCGTAAATCGCAAATTGCGATAAGTCAAGAGAAGCCCATGAAATTCTAGTCGGCGCCTCAGTTCCGACCTGACGATCAATCACGATCACCACCTCCACGGCCTTCCGAAACGCAAATGAAGAAGGCCTTCGCTGATACTTCCACAGGCGGAAAGGCTAACCGACGGGCATTCAAAAACATGCGCGCCCTGGTGCATACCTCCAGGCGACATATTACAATCCGTTGATGCGATTCAGGACATACGATTTCAGACCCTTTGAAAGATCGAGCCGGCCGCGCTTGACGGCCGTTTGGCTGGGTTGCCTACTATGGCTGGCGGTTGCCCCGCTTCAAATCGCCTCCATCCAAATCGCCACCGTCCAAATCGCATGCGGCCAGGCGTTCATCGAGCAAATCACGCCCCCCTTGGTCGCACGCGGCAAGACAACCCGGCTCA